>CAYGNV010000010.1:0-24921 GCA_964351355.1 uncultured Smithella sp. | reverse complement strand
CCTGAAGGTACAGCCGGTGACGCATTCGTGTCTGCGGCAATGGAAGGAACGGGCCCAAAAAATTCCCGATCCGGAATTGCGCAGACAGGCGCTTGCCAGCATTGCAACCAAAACATTTCACTGCGAAGGCGGCTCTCTTTACGGTTTGCTGGCACGTCACCATTATAAAGACGCGATCAAATTTATCGTCGCCTATCAGACGATCAGCGATTACCTCGATAATCTCTGCGACCGCAGCACCTCGCAGGATCCGGAAGACTTTCGCGCGCTGCACGAAGCCATGATGCAAGCCCTGACGCCGGAAGCGCCGCTTACTTCCTATTATCGTCTCCGCCGGGAACAAGACGACGGCGGCTATCTGGTTGCACTTGTGCAGACCTGCCGCGATGTCCTGAATCGTCTTTCCAATTATCACCTGGGCGCATCGGCCCTCCGAGAATTGGCGAGCGTCTATGTTGATTTGCAGGTGCACAAGCATGTTCGAAAAGATGAGCGCCTCCCGCGCCTGCAGGCGTGGTTTGCCGGGCATGAAAAAGACTTGCCTCAGATGGCCTGGTATGAATTTGCCGCCTGCGCCGGCTCAACACTGGGTATTTTTTGTGTCGTCTCGCAACTGTTCAATCCGGCAAGCACAGGAGAACTTGTCACCCGAATCAAAAACGCTTATTTCCCCTGGGTTCAGGGATTGCACATCCTGTTGGATTATCTGATTGATCAGGAAGAAGACCGCACCGGGTCGGATTTGAATTTTTGCTCTTATTATGAAGACAGCGAGCATCTGTCTTGCCGACTCAGTCATTTTTACAGCCAGGCGCAAGCGAGCGTTGCAAGCCTGCCCGATGCAAAATTTCATCTCTTAATTACCCGCGGTCTCCTGAGCATCTATCTGGCCGATCATAAGGTCTCCAGGCAAAAAGACGTCCAGGTCATTGCCAAAAAATTGTTGAGCCTGGGCGGGAGCGAAGCATTTTTCTTTTATCTGCACTGCTGGATTTATCGCCGGCTAACGTGATCAATTGATGCATTTTTCTCCATCGTCTGGGGAGTTATTCCCCCTTTGGCCAGCCATCAAAAAAGTGTGAGCCGCTGTCAAAATAATTTTACCAATCATTACAGATGGATAGATACATGATAGGCTGATGCTAAAGTTGGCATGCTCATTGCTCTTTGATGGACAACAAGGATTGGGAGATCGCCATTGATGAAAAAAACTTTGGTTTGCATAACAGGACTGATCTGTATTTTGGCCGCATTTAGTTATGCCGCCGATAAGCCTGCAACAGAGGCAAAACAAGGCGCTGTATTGAAAGCAGCTAACGTCAAAACGGCTAAAATGAATGCCAGCGGGAGGGTTGTAGAAATTTCCAGCACGGCCATTAAGATCGAACGAAGTATTAAAGGCAATGCAGAGATCATGCAATTCGCGATGGAAAATCCGGTGCAGGATATCGTGGTAAACGATTCCGTAAAAATTGATTACAGCGTTAAAGACGGGAAGTTGACGGCATCCAGAGTGGCCAAGTCGGGAACCGTGAAACATTCCGGTAAAAGTGGACCAAAACAGACAAAAGAGAAACCAGCATCCGCTATGAAATAATTTGAGCGATGCCTTTCGATAGGTGGAGTCCCTTAAAAATTTAAGGGTTAATCAAACAACTATTAACAAGGAGGATTTTAAAATGAAACGTTTAGTATTGTTAGTTGTAGCATTGATGTTCGCATTCAGCACCGCAGTAATCGCGTCTGACAAGGTTGCAGCCCCCGCAAAAGCAGATGCCGCAAAGGTTGAGAAGAAGGCTGATGATAAGAAAGCAACCGCCGATCTGAAAGCTGATGACAAGAAAGCAGCAGCCGACAAAGCAGCAGCCGATAAGAAGGCAGCAGCCGACAAGAAGGCAGCGGATAAGAAAGCAGCAGCAGATAAGAAAGCAGCCGATAAGAAGGCAGCAGCCGACAAGAAAGCAGCCGATAAGAAGGCAGCAGCAGATAAGAAGGCTGAAAAAGCGGCTCCGGCTCCCGCAGCAAAATAAGTTTAGTACGACTTATATCATGCAAGAAAAGGGATGGATGAAAATCCATCCCTTTTCTTATTTGTGAAACGCCACTGCCGAAAAGTCATCGTGGTTTATTTTATTTCTTTCTGTTATAAGTTCCCCGCTATGTTGAAAAATTTACTGGCAAAAATTATCGGTTATAATCAAAATTTGACCGTCCGTGTCAGGATCGTTGCATTGACGGTCGCAGGGCTCGCCCTGACCATGGCCATCTGGGGCTTTATTCAGTTGACCGTCCTGAACAGAATTCTGGTCGATCAGCAAGTTAAAAGGCTCGAAGGCGTCGCCGAAACCGTCAGTACATTTTATCAACGCTTTCCGACAAGACAAGGTATTGCGACCCTCGATTCCGCGCTGAAAGACCACATCCAATCCGATGTGCGTCTGGCCAGAATCGATATCTTCGATATCCGGAACAAAAATGTCGATTATGTCGCCGGCGCCAGCCGCGTTCAATATGAGTGGCCGGATAGCATCATCGCCGAATTCAGGGCCAAAGGCAAATCCCGTTATGTCAAACTGGAAACAGAAGCAGGACCGTCGTTGGGCCTGCTCTATCCCGTCCCCGGAGAAACCGGGGATTCCCGCATTATTGTCGCTATCATTGCTTTTTCACGAGGGAACACGGAAATCATGGGCCGCGCGCGGCAGTTGCTGTTTTTCAGTAGTGCCGGACTTTTGCTGGCCATTCTTCTGGTGTTGGGAATCAGCTATGGCTGGATAATCGATAGACCGCTCAAGCTGATTATCGAAACCATTGATGCATTTCAGAAAGGCCGATACATGGAACGCATTCCCATCACTCGAAAGGATGAATGGGGACAGCTGGCCGATCATTTCAATCAGATGGCCGATGAAATTCAAATTGTCATGGCCAGGAATCTTGATCTGACCAGACATCTGGAAGAGCGTGTCCGCGAAGAGACGCTCAATGCGGTTCAACTGCAAAAACAAGTTGATGATTTGAAGCAACTGACTGCGCTGGGGCATTTAACGGCTAATCTGGCTCATGATTTAGGGACACCGCTTCACTCCATTGCGGGACTTGCCAAACTGATGCTGGAGCGGGAAGGCTGGCCGCCGGATGTCGCGCATAAGTTAACTTTGATTGTCGAGCAGACACAAAGGCTGGACAACGTCATTCAAAATGTGCGCAAGGCCACGCGCCTTCCGGAACCTCATTTTGAATTGATGACCGTGCATAAAATATTAAGCGACACACTGCCGCTGATAGAGCCTCTGATACAAACAAACCATGTAACCATCGCTGCGCATATTGACCGGTCTTCCGCATCTTTATACGTTGATCGCTACCGGATACAGACAGCGCTCTTGAATATCATTCAAAATTCCATCGACGCCATGCCCGACGGCGGCAGAATTACCATATCCGCCGAAGATGACCGTGCAGCAAAGACCATCAAAATCTTGATTGCCGATGACGGACAGGGCATTCCCGCTGATCTTCTGAAAAAAGTCTGCGAACCATTCTTCAGCTCCCATCAGGGCGAAGGCATGCGCGGCCTGGGGCTGGCCATTGTTCGTGATATTGTCAAGGCGCATGGCGGCCAGATGGAAATTCAAAGCACACTTGATAGTGGAACTTCCGTCATCCTTTACCTGCGGATGACGGATGAGATGATCGATTAAGGCAAAAAACGGTTATTTTTCATCTTGCAGACCATAACGGCGGATTTTCATGCGCAATGTTTTGCGGTCAATGCCCAGAATCTCGGCGGCTTTGGACTGGTTCCAGGAGGTTGCTTTGAGGGTCTGGAGAATTTGCTCCCTTTGCACTTCTTCCAGCGGCGTCAGCTCCGGCAGATCGATGCCTTTTTTGGTTTCCACTTTTTGCCGGAACCGGTCCGGCAAATTTTCCGGCAGAATAACCACAAAAGGAGAAAGCAGCAGCGTCTGCTGCAAGACATTTTCCAGCTCGCGCACGTTGCCCGGCCAGTCATAGGCCATGAGCAGCTCCATGGTTTCCACCGAAACACGCACGCCGGGATAGCCCAATTTCTTCAGCATGGTTTCGATCAGCAGAGGGACATCCGCCCGGCGTTCCCGCAATGGCGGAATGCGCAGACGCACAATGAAGCGATAAAGGAGATCCAGGCGGAAACGGCCAAAACCGACCTCTTCATCAATATTTTTATTGGCGGCCGCGACCACGCGAACCGCGACGTGGCGCACTTCATGTCCGCCAATTCTGCGCACTTCTCCATCCTGCATGAACCGCAGGAGTTTGCTTTGCAGCGCCGTGGACATTTCCGTGATCTCATCGAGAAAAATAATGCCGTCCTCGGCGGATTCAATCAGACCCATATGTTGATGATCCGCACCGGTAAAGGACCCTTTTTCGTAACCGAAAAGCTCCGATTCGAGCAAGTTGTCGGGAATCGCACCGCAGTGGACCACCACAAAAGGTTTCTGGCGGCGCGATGACATAGAATGCAGGGACCGCGCGGTCAGTTCCTTGCCGGTGCCGCTTTCGCCTTCAATGAGCACACTGGCCGGGGAATCGGCGACACGGGCAATTTGTTTGTAGAACTCAACCATCGTGGCGGAAGAGCCAATCAACTTCGCCTCTTCGATGGCGGCGAGCGGCCCATTCGACCGTCGCTCACGTAACTCCCGTACCTCCAGGACTTTTTTAACGAGTGCGCGGCAATCTTCAGGCGAAAAGGGCTTACTGATATAATCCCAAGCGCCCAGACTGATCGCCTCCATGGTGGTTTCCAGGGAACCGTAAGCGGTCATCAAGATAACGGGCAGGTTCGGCCATTTTTTTTGAACTTCACCTAATAATTGCAGGCCGTCCATGCCGGGCATGCGAATGTCCGACATCAATAAATCGTATTCGGATAGATTTTGTTCAAGGGCGGTGATAGCGGAGGTAAACGCGGCGACATCATAGCCGTCGCGCAGCAAAACCTCCTGGAGAAATTCACAAGCGACAGCATCGTCATCAATGACCAATATGCGGGCTTTCATAAAAACACCTGTCCTGCTTTGCAAGGAGGAAAAATGTCAGGGCAGCGCGACCACGAAAAAACCCGTGAGCTTTCTGCTGCCTTGCGCGTCCTGGGCAATGATATCGCAACGGATTCTTTTCTCGCCATTTTCTTCATACTTTTCAATCACTTTGCCTCTCACGGTAATGGTTGCCCGGCCTTTTGTGTTCTCAAAATCATCCAGATCAACCGGTTGGGTCATTCCCAGGAAATGCACGGAAAATTTTCTCAAATATTTATTGTCAATCCAGGAGGTGATGGCTTCACCCGCGATACCCATAATAAACATGCCATGGGCAATAACATTATCCATGCCGATCATCCTGGCAAAGGTCTCATCGTGATGCAGGGGATTGAAGTCGCCGGATGCACCGGCATAGCGCACAAGTTGCGTTCGCGTGATCGGCGCGGACGTATAGGTCGGCATGGCATCTCCAACGGCAATCGCATCGAAATTAATCGTCATATCGTCAGGCCTATCTTTCCATAAAAGTCGTGCGTGCCTTGAGGACCAATTCCCCTCTTTGGTTGATTAATTTCGTCTCCAGAATCGTCACCTGCACATGCCAGCCTTTTCGCCCCGGCTTGCCTCTATCATGCATATCCACAACCTTCATTTTGCGGGTAATGACATCTCCCGCGCAGATCGGCGCGTAATATTCGTATTCTTCTTCTCTGTGCAGCAGTTTGTTCAGATCAGCGCCCACCGCGTTGATGGTGGCCAGCAAGCCGCCGCCCGTCCAGAATGCAAAACTGGTGGGAAAAGTAGGCGGGATAGGGATGTTTTCATAACCGGCTTTTTGGGCTGCATCGACATCGCGATAAATTGCTTTGATTTGATCCGTGTCTTCTTTCTGTGCGACAGCCGCGGCAAATTCTGCGATCTTGTTTTCTGCAACTTTAATGGAATAAAGCGGGAACTCCATGCCGAGTTTCGACTTATCCGCCATAGCAACCTCCGGAGGAATAGTGATGCAAGTAGTGATGCAAGTGATGCAGCCATATCACATCCAGACTGGAATTTCACGTTTAAATGACAGGAAGGTTTAACGAAACGGACAAAACCATGAAAGTCCCTTGACAAAAATCACGCATTGCCTGTATTTTTACAACCATGAAAATCTGCCAGCGCTGCAAAAAAGAAATTCCCGCCGATTGGTTTGTCGGCAGACAGGGGCAATGTCCTTTTTGCGGAACCGATCTTCACATCTGCCTCAACTGCGTTTTTTATGAACGCGGCGCCTATAATGATTGCCGGGAGGGGCAGGCTGAGAGAGTCCTGGATAAAAGCCGCTCCAATTTCTGCGACTACTTCAAATTCAAAGTGAACCCGGGAAAATCCGTTGCACCGCCTGCTGATCCCAAAGATAGGCTGGAACGAAATTAAAACACGCTCACTCGCCTTTTCCAAAGAGTGGCAACAGGACTACGCCGAAGACACCGGCATTTTTGAGCCGGAATCCAGAACATCAAAAACATTAAATTTAACTGTTACCGATTATTTCTTGTCTGCCATTTAATCAAATTTAATTCTGTTCCACGATTTTTATTTCTTCTTCCGTAAAGCTGAAAACTAATTGGTCTGTCTCTTAACCTCTTTATTTACCTCTTTATTTATTTGACACAAAAACTTGTTCATTGTATCGTCCAACTCGAAATTGGAAGGAAACGGTTTTTCAGTATGTTCATAATTACAATTCCCTTAAAACACATAATCCTTGATCCGGTAAAGCCGGTTGATCTCTCTGTTATTCCTGAACTGGATGCGATTGAATTAATAAAAGAATCATACGGATTTCTTTCCTCCGCCATTGATGTTTCCATCCAAAACGGCATTGCCTCCATCAAACTGCAGGAACAGCGTGCCGAAAAGATCAGTGAGGCTTTGAAATTCTATCAAAAAGGTGTCGGGGACGCTCAACAGGGTTCTTATGATAAAGCGATCAAAGACTTCGAAAGGGTCATTGCAGTAATTCCCCAGCACATAGATGCCCGGCGCAATTTAGCTATGGCCCACCTTGAAAAAGGCAATATTCTGAAAGCGAAAGAACTTTTATCAAGATTGACCCGACCAATGTCTGGTCTTTCGTGCTTCTGGGCAATATCGCGACGAAGCATGAAAGGGAGTTCGAAGTAGCTGCTTTCTACTACGAAAAAGGCTTATCCATTAATCCTGATGATAACATTCTGATCAATAACTTTGCCGTTTTGAGCATGGAGATGGGAAATGTTAACCAGGCAAGGGCACTTTTCGAAAAAGCGTTGAAGATTGATGTCAGCTATCCGAATACCTATTTTGGATTGGCACTCTTGTACCGTGTTACAAATCATCTCGGAAAAGCACTGGAAACACTGGATCAGCTTTTTATCCAACCATCATCGGCAGATATTCGCAGTGCTCCGGTTTACAAAAATGCGCGGGACCTTTATCTGGAGATATGCACAGAACTTGCCTGCAAAGAGAGCGGGGCGCTGATGAATGGAATCATGGCGCGGAAAATGGCGCTGGAAGCAGCTGCGGGATATTCGATTAGCATCGAGATGGACAATGCTCTTGAATATATTTCCGCCGTATCCCAGATGGCCTGGAAGCATAACCGCGATGAACATCGGATTCTCTACCGGATGCGTTCTGAAGCGATGACGCCTCATCTTGTAGCCCACGAACTGGAGCATATCGTTTTGGAACACGAGGCGCGCCAATTATCCCGGAATAGATTCTTCACCACAACCGCCAAAACTCGTGAATATGCTATTGGGTCTATAGCTGATCACATTGCCAAACTTAAGCGACAGGGATATTCTGAAGACAGCATCACCAACACAATTCTTAAGCTCACTTCCGGCCTGAGTAATCAAATATTCAACTGCCCGCTCGACATGGTGGTGGAACAAAATATTTACAATAAGTATCCCGACCTACGTCATTCTCAGTTTGCCTCACTCCACCAGATGCATTTAGAAGCACTACAAACCTTTACCAATCAAGAGATTAAGCAGATCACCCCCCCTCCATATTTCGTGCCAGTGTAACACTTAATTGCGCTTACGCTTTATTTATTGATCAGCTTTATCAAGGCGTGACCGACTATGCGTCAGCTTACCGCACATCTGAGTATTTTTCACACGGCAAGAATCTTTTTGACATCTGGAAGAAGCGAATGGAAAACTTCACGCCGGGTGACGAATACGAAATGGTGGATGAATACGCCAACATCCTCAAGCTCCGTCCCTGGTACGATTGGCAAATAGACCCTGCCCATCTTCACAAGGGACAGGAATCTGACAAATCTGCATTATCCACCCCGCTGACCACCGACAAGCCGGAAGCATATACCTTCTGTCTCGATGCTCTGCGCCGTTTCGACGGCAAATCCCGCGATGAAATCTTTACCGTAATTTCTGAGATCAGTATTCTCGGCATGAACGGCATTGATCACAAAACTACCGGAAAAACCTACACCCTGAAAGCCTATCCGAATGAAACATTCTCCGGCATTCACCTGCTCTGCCTTATGTATGTTGGTTTTAAAATTTATGACCCGGCAGTCAATTGCGGTCTTGATTTTGCCGAGGCTTATGCGATGGCGCTGGAAAACCAGAAAGCGGTGCTTCATTAAAAAACTGTTGTACGCGATTCAAAAACTGACCTGTCATCATCATGGATAATAAATGGAAATTATTGACAACATAAACAATCTTTTAGGCGACGATCTTAAGAAAATACTTCAGCCCAATGTGAAGCTAAAGATTGCCGCCTCTTGTTTTTCCATTTATGCCTACGAAGCCCTGAAGACAGAACTCGAACAGATAGATTCCCTGAATTTTATTTTTACATCACCAACATTTATACCTGACCAGATCAGCGACAAACTCAATAAAGAAAAAAGGGCGTTCCATATTCCCAAGCTCAACCGGGAGAGTAGCTTATATGGCTCCGAGTTTGAAATTCGGTTAAAGAATGAGCTCACTCAACGGGCCATAGCCAAAGAGTGCGCCGAGTGGATTCGACGCAAAGTTCAATTCCGGTCAAATCGTACCAATGCCCCGATGCAACAATTTGCTTGCGTAGAAGATGATCAAACTAAAATCGCTTATCTTCCCTTAAGTGGTTTTACTGCGGTTGATCTAGGTTATCAAAGAGGGAATGCTGTATCCAATTTTGTCAACAAGCTTAGCGATCCCGCTATGACAACAAAGTACCTGCGCTTGTTTGAACAGATATGGAACGATCACGATAAAGTGGACGACATAACGGATCGGGTTTGCGAACACATTGCCGCTGTTTATACAGAAAATTCCCCTGAGTCCATTTACTTTATGATTCTCTTCAATATCTTCAATGAATTTCTCGAAGATATTTCCGAGGATGTCATGCCCAATGATCTCACGGGTTATAAAGATAGTCTGATCTGGAATAAGCTATTCAACTTCCAGAGGGATGCCGCTATCGGTATCATTAACAAACTGGAAAGTTATAACGGCTGCATTCTGGCTGATAGTGTTGGGCTGGGTAAAACCTTTACTGCTCTGGCCGTAGTCAAATACTATGAACTGCGCAACAAGTCCGTGCTGGTTTTGTGCCCCAAGAAAATAGCGGATAACTGGCAAAATTATAATCAGAATCTGGTAACGAATATTTTTGTAAAAGACCGCTTTAACTATACCGTGCTGTGTCATACCGATTTGCAGCGGGACAGTGGTTCCTCACTTGGCGTTAGGCTTGATCGGATAAACTGGGGTAATTTCGATCTGGTTGTCATTGATGAATCGCATAATTTCCGCAACAACGAAGCATTTAAAGACAGGGAAACACGCTATCAAAAATTAATGAACAAGGTTATCAAGGCCGGAGTAAAGACAAAGGTGCTGATGCTTTCAGCTACGCCGGTCAATAATCGGTTCAACGACCTGCGCAATCAACTTGCGCTTGCTTACGAAGGTGAATCCGACAACCTGGATAAGAAACTACGTACGGGAAGGAATATAAACGAAATATTTCGTCGGGCTCAAGGGGTATTCAATGTCTGGGCAAAATTGCCGGTTGAGGAGAGAACACCAGCGGCTATTCTGAATGCGCTGGATTTTGATTTCTTTGAGATGCTCGATAGCGTTACCATTGCCCGCTCCCGCAAGCACATTCAGAAATTTTACGACACTAAGGACATCGGGCCTTTTCCACAACGGCTCAAGCCCATATCATTTCACAGTCCGCTGACCAATCGCACAGACGTCATTAACTTCAATGAGATATTCAATCGTCTGATTATTCTGAATATGGCGGTCTATGCGCCATTTAGGTATATTCTGGCCAGCCGTCTCGGTAAATATGAAGCGTTATATGACACCGAGGTACAGGGTGGGCTTTCACGCTTAAAACAGAGTGACCGGGAAAAAAGTCTTCAGGCTTTGATGACGGTCAATCTGCTGAAACGTCTGGAAAGTTCAGTGGAGGCCTTCCGGTTAACGTTGCAGATGTTGCAGGACAAGCATAAAAAGACATTGGCCAATATCGAAGAATTCAAGAAAACCGGTTTTGCCGATGGCTTCAATGATCTTTCCGCAGCTTTTGAAGATGCCGAAGAAGATGAAATGGACCTGCCGGATGATGATGCCACCATCGGTGGAAAAGTGCAGATCAGCCTGGCTGACATGGATCTTGATTCATGGGCGTTCGATCTAAGTAACGATCTGAAAGTTTTATCTGAACTGCTCGCCGAAATGCAGAAAATCACCCCGCCGGATGATGCAAAGCTGCAATGCCTGAAAGAATTGATTGCCCGTAAACAGAAAGAACCTATCAATCCGGGTAACAAAAAAATACTAATCTTCACCGCCTTTTCCGACACTGCCGGTTATCTCTACGACAATCTTGCGCCCTACATCAAGAAACAGTTCAACCTGCATACCGCAAAAGTCACGGGCAGTGATCGCTGCAAGTCAACACTCAAGCGCAACTATGATTTTCAATCGCTGCTCACCCTCTTTTCTCCGGTTGCCAAGGAAAAAGATTTGATCATGCCGCAAGAGCAAGCTCAGATTGATATCCTGATCGGTACAGATTGTATCTCGGAAGGGCAAAACCTTCAGGATTGTGATTTTGTGGTGAACTACGACATTCATTGGAATCCTGTCCGCATCATTCAGCGATTTGGGCGGATTGACCGCATTGGTTCGAAAAATACCCAGATACAACTCGTTAATTTCTGGCCGGACATCTCCCTTGATGACTACATCAACCTGAAGGCTCGCGTCGAAAGCCGCATGATTATTGCCGACGTTACTGCTACCGGTGATGACAATGTTCTCAGTGCCGAGGCCAATGATCTGGCCTTCCGCAAGGAACAGCTCCAAAGACTACAGGATGAAGTCATTGATCTGGAAGATGTAAAAACCGGAGTGTCCATTACCGACCTGGGTTTGAATGATTTTCGCATGGATCTGGTAAATTATGTAAAGGCCAACGGTAGTCTGGACGGGACGCCCAAGGGCATGCATGCGGTCGTTGGCAGCGATCCGGAAAAGGGACTTCATCCCGGTGTGATTTTCGTATTGCGCAACACCGATCATGGCGTGAATATCAATCAGCAGAACCGCCTGCATCCCTACTATCTGATTTACATCAACATCAACGGTGAGATACTGATTAATCACACGGCGGTTAAAAAGATTCTCGATATTCTCCGTTCCGCCTGTAAGGACAGCTCTGCGCCCATACAAACCCTTTATGAGCCGTTCAATCGTGAAACCCATGATGGACGGCAAATGGCTGTCTATTCCAATCTCCTGAAGCAGGCCATTCACTCCATGATTGATCTCAAAGAAGAGAAGGACATAGACAGTCTTTTCACCGGCGGCGGCACCACCGCCTTAATCAATACCATCAGCGGCCTGGACGATTTTGAACTTATCGCCTTCCTGGTTGTGCGGGGGGCAGCCTGACCATGTTTATCTATCCCGCAAAGGCTGAATTCAGTCGGACGATACCGAAGGTAAAGATATATAACAACGCCAAGCCCGCAAAGTCGGTCAAGGCCAAGTTCGTGTCACAGGTAAGCGAGATTGTCTGGAAATATAAATTGTCCCCCGAGACCACCAATCTGGCAGCGCGAGGCGGATTCTCCGAGATTCAGGTGTTTGAGATCACCCTCAAGGAGCCGGAGTTGGACACTGATGTTCTCATGGCGATTGATAAGGCGATTCCCTATCCCATCCTCTACCGGTTGCTGTATGAAGGGCGCGTAAAAAGAGTGGCGGCCTACAAGCGGCCAGCTGCTGACAGTTCAGGGAAATGGTTGACGGAAACATATTTTGAAACCGATTGGAAGGATGCCACTGCACCGGTTTTGCCTCTGCCTGTGGCACTGAATCTGAAAGCTCTTTACGAGCAGATGCTTTTAGCCTATATTGATCTGCCGCCTCGTGCCGATGAAAAATTGGATGTATTGGTGGAACGGGTAAGAATGATAAGAAAATGCAGGCGTGACCTGCGGGCTCTGGAAGCAAAGATGAACAGTGAAAAGCAGTTTAACCGGAAGGTAGAATTAAATGCCCAGGTGCGAGAGATACAGGAGCGGCTGCAGGTATTGACTGTTCACCGTTGAAGGGGAAGGAAAAAATACGTAAAGGGAGCACATCTCATGACAAAATCCGATTTAATCCGTGTGGCGGTTTTTGAAGGGAAACATATTCGCAAAATCATGCATTTGGACGAATGGTGGTTTTCTATCATTGATATTGTAGAAGTGCTTACGGGCAGCAACATACCAAAACGGTATTGGAGTGATCTCAAGCGTAAGCTGGCTAAAGAAGGTTATTCTGAGTTGTACGATAAAATCGTACAACTGAAATTTGCTGCTGCCGATGGGAAATATTACGCCACAGATTGCGCCAACACGGAAACCATGTTTCGTATCATCCAGTCAATTCCCTCGCCAAAGGTTGAACCGTTCAAACAATGGCTGGCCCGGGTAGGTTATGAACGGCTTGAAGAGATCGAAAACCCCGAACTTTCCATGGAACGGATGCAGGAGCTGTATGAGAAGAAAGGGTATCCGAAAGAGTGGATTGACAAGCGGATGCGCGGTATTGCTGTGCGCCAGGATTTGACAGGCGAATGGAAAAATCGTGGTGCCAGGACCAGCCTGGAATACGCGATACTGACCAACGAGATCATGCAGGGGGCTTTTGATCTGAAGGTGGATGAATACAAGCAGGTGAAAGGATTGGCGCGGGAGAACCTGCGCGACCACATGACCGATATTGAGCTGATTTTGACCATGCTTGGCGAGGCAACCACCACCAAGCTGCATCGTGATCGGGATTCCCGGGGAATTGAACCGCTGAAGAAGGATGCCCATGAAGGCGGTGTGGTTGCGGGCAGAACCCGCCGGGACATTGAAAAACGATCTGGCAAACCAGTGGTGACAGGTGATAATTTCAAGAGATTGACTGAAAAAACTAAAAAGAAAATATTGTAGGGGCGGGTTTAAAACCCGCCCGATTGAACGGTTCATAAAGGGAATTTACCATGTCATTCAACCCTGATATTCATCATCGCCGCTCCATTCGGTTGCGGGATTATGATTATTCCCAGGCCGGAGCGTACTTCGTAACAATATGCGTCTTGCAGCGGGAATGTATATTTGGTGAAATTGTTGATGGCGAAATGATAATGAATGAAATGGGGAGGATTGTTTTGGCGACATGGACGGATCTTCCCAATCATTACAAGCATATTATATTGGATGAATATATGGTCATGCCGAATCACGTCCATGGAATCATTGACATTATAGGGGCGGGGTTGGATGCAGTCGGACCGGGATTGGACATGGTAGGGGCGGGTTTGAAACCCGCCCCTACGGAAAAACAACATGCATTGCCGGAAATTATTCGGAGATTTAAGACGTTTTCCAGCCGTCGAATTAATGTATTTCGCAACAAACCCGGTTGTTCCGTCTGGCAGAGAAATTATTACGAACGGATTATCAGAAATGAAAACGAATTATCCCGTGCCCGTGAATATGTTGTCAACAATCCCCTGAAATGGGAATTGGATAAGGAAAATCCAATAAATTGCCGGTAATGATGTAAGTGCGGGTTTCAAATGGCATGGATGGGTTTTCGTAGGGGCAGGTTTGAAACCTGCCCCTACAATAAATATTTTGTACAAAGGAATGGAAATGGATAAACTGAAAATGCAAAGCCCCAATCTGGTGGATGCAAATATCTCAAGAATCGCCGAAATTTTTCCCAATTGCATCACCGAAGCAAAGGATGAAAACGGCATGCTTCGCCGGGCGGTTGATTTTGAACAGTTACGCCAGGAACTGTCCGCCAGTCTGGTGGAGGGGCCGCGTGAGCGCTATACCTTGAGCTGGCCAGGCAAGAACGAAGCAATTCTGACCGCCAACGCCCCGATTGCTAAAACTCTGCGTCCCTGTGAAGAGGAGAGCGTTGATTTTGAGAATACCAAGAATATTTATATCGAAGGGGATAATCTGGATGCGCTCAAACTTCTTCAGGAGACATACCTGAACATGGTCGATATGATATACATTGACCAGCCCTACAATACCGGGAATGATTTTATTTATGAGGATGACTTTGTAGAAGACACCGCAAGTTTCTTGATACGCTCAAACCAGAAAGACGAAGAAGGACATCGGTTGATTGCCAATACTGAATCAAACGGTCGTTTCCATTCAGATTGGTTGACCATGTTATATCCTCGGCTAAAACTGGCGCGAAACCTCCTGCGGGAAGATGGGGTAATTTTTATTTCGATTGACGATAATGAAGTCCATAACTTGCGAAAATTGTGTGATGAGGTTTTTGGTGAGCAAAACATTTTCGGTGTTTTTCAATGGCGCCGACGGCAGCGCGCAGACAGCAGAAACCAATCAAAGGTTTCACCTGACCATGAATATATAGTGGCGTATGCTAAAAATGAACAGGCAGAGCTAAAAGGGGTTTCAATTGACCAAGAGAAATATAAAAACCCTGATAATGATCCGCGTGGCCCTTGGGCAAGTATCGATCTTTCTGGTCTAGCAAACGCAACTCAAAGGCCAAATTTGCATTATGATATCATAGATCCTGCTACTGGATTCATGTTTCCACCAAATCCAAACAGAGGATGGAACTAGAGAAGTCTCTGAAATATTCAATGGTAAAATTTTTGATTTTCCGAAACCATCTTTACTAATAAAATCATTTGTTAAACAAGCATCTTCCGAAAACGATATAATTCTCGACTTCTTCTCTGGCTCAGCTACTACCGCAGATGCCGTCATGCAAAGCAACGCCGAAGACGGTGGCCACCGCAAATTCATCATGGTACAGCTTCCTGAACCCTGCGATGAAAAATCGGAAGCCTTCAAGGCGGGTTACAAAACCATCGCCGAAATCGGCAAAGAACGCATCCGTCGGGCAGGCAAAAAGATCAAGGACGAGTGGGAGGCCAAACATCGGCAAGCGGTACTCGGTGAAGGGGAACCGGCGAACGCCCTCGACATCGGCTTTCGCGTTTTCAAGGTAGACACCTCCAACATGAAAGATGTGTATTACACCCCGGATGAACTGAAACAGGAAAATCTGGAACTGTTCAAAGACCATATAAAACCGGAGCGTCGCCCTGAAGATCTTTTGTTCCAGGTATTTCTCGATTGGGGTCTTGACCTCACCCTGCCTATTGCCAAAGAAACAATCGACGGTAAGACGGCCTTTGTTGTGGACACCAATGTCCTGCTTGCCTGCTTTGA
This sequence comes from uncultured Smithella sp., assembly GCA_964351355.1. GTDB lineage: Bacteria > Desulfobacterota > Syntrophia > Syntrophales > Smithellaceae > UBA8904. The sequence continues at coordinate 9,087 of CAYGNV010000010.1, read as the reverse complement.
TTCCGGCATTACGGAAGAACTGGTCAAGAAGCTGGCCAAACACAAGCCCCTGCGGGCGGTCTTCCGTGATGACGCCTTCGGCAGTGATAGCGTCAAGATCAATGTGGAACAGATATTCAAGCTTCTGTCCCCCGGCACGGAAGTAAAGACCATGTAGGGGCGGGTTTTAAACCCGCCCCTACACATTGGTGTGGGAGGCATGATGAAAACAGGAGGTAAGCCGATGCTCGAAGAGCTGACACTGGAAGACATAGCCGTTATGGCCGAGTCGGTCGATCTGGAATGTAAGGCGGCGCAAGGCCGGGATGGCCGGGGTGAACTGCCTGCGGATGTCTGGAAATCCTACTGCGCTATGGCCAATACCGATGGCGGAACGATTTTGCTGGGTGTGCAGGAAAAGCCAACCGGTGTCTTCAAGGCTTTAGGTATCACCAACGTGGAGAAGGTGCGTAAGGCGCTTTGGGATAATCTCCATAACCGCCAGGTAGTCAGCCTTAATCTGCTTTCAGAAAACAACGTCCAACCTGTCGGGGTTGACGGCAAGACCCTGCTGCGCATCGAAGTGCCACGGGCCAGGCGACAGCAAAGACCCGTGTATCTGGGCGCAAACCCTTTTGGCGGCACTTATGTGCGGCGGCATGAGAGCGACTATCTGGTGGATGATGATGCCGTGCGCCGGATGATAGCGGCGCAGGTAGAGGACTCACGTGATGACCGGGTCTTAAAGGGCTTTGAATTTAAAGACTTGGATATGGAATCCGTCACCGCCTACCGGCATCGCTTTTCGGCAGTGAAGCCTGGCCATGTTTGGCTGGATTTGCCTTTACGGGAGTTTCTTGAATCTGTCGGCGCTTTTGGGCGCAACCGCGAGGAAGGCTATTCGGGTTTGCGACTAGCGGGCTTGCTGATGTTTGGCCGGGCGGAGGTGATTCGTGATGCGGCGCCTAATTACATGGTGGATTATCAGGAGCGTCCGGAAGCCAAAGCCGAAAAACGCTGGGTGGATCGCTTGGTGCCTGATGGCACATGGTCAGGAAATATATACGATTTTTACCGCAAGGTTTATCAGAAATTAACGGCGGACTTGAAGGTGCCGTTTCAACTGCAGGAAGGACAGCGCATTGACGATACGCCCGTGCATGAGGCTTTGCGGGAAGCCCTGGTCAATACCCTGATTCATGCGGACTACTCTGGACGGGTTTCCGTCCTGGTCGTGAAGCGGCCCGATATGTTCGGCTTCCGCAACCCTGGGCGGATGCGGATACCACCAGCAATTGCCATATTGGGAAGCAACAGCGATTGCCGTAACCGTCGGCTACAGACGCTGTTTCAATTAGTAGGCTATGGTGATCATGCTGGATCTGGTTTGCCTAAGATTTATCGCAACTGGCAGGGCCAAAACTGGCGTCGACCTTTGTTGTACGAACAGACAGACCCGGAACAGACACTGATAGAGCTGCGCATGACAAGCCTGATTCCTGCTGAAGCGCTTGCAGAACTTGAATCTCATCTGGGTGCTGACTTTAGGCAGTTGCCGGAACTGGGCCGTCTAGCCTTGGTAACAGCAGTTAGTGAGGGAATGGTGAATCATACCCGTTTGCGGGAGATCTCAACGGTCCACCCGGCAGATATCACCAAAATGTTGGGTCGCCTGGTTAAGGATCATTTCCTTGTGCCTGATGGTGTCGGGAGGGGCATGGTGTATTCCGCGCCTTGGATGCCTCGTCCGGCAACACGCGAGGCGTTTTCCGCCGATTTGGTTGCTTTACCCGTTGCCAAAATTACAGTCCCTGAACTCAAAGGACAGGAGCTCGCACCCAAACGTCAGGAGCTTGGCCCCAAACGTCAGGACTCTGGATTGCCTATATGGACGGATCGTGACCAAATGAGCGATGACGAGTGGAAATCATTAGAAATCATTGCCTTGCCTGTAAAAGAGAGTGGTAAAGTCCCGATAAAAACCATGCAGGATGTTATCCGTCAATTGTGCCAGGATCGTTACATGGGGCTGCGCTTACTTTCGCAATTACTCGGACGCAACGAGGAACATTTGCGCAATCGGCACTTAAACAAGATGGTCAGTGCAAATCTTTTGGGGCATGCCTTTCCTCGCCCAAATGACCCACGTCAGGCGTATACCAGCCTGCCGAGACTGGACGAAAAGGAACCCAAAGCATGACGTGCCGACACAAGGTTGATTCGTAAAGGATTTTTCTTCATGAAACTGAAATTCAAAAAACAAGCATTCCAGACCGATGCCGTAAATGCGGTGGCGGACTGTTTCGCCGGGCAACCGAAAAGCGAAGGCGTCACCTATCGGATAGATCCCGGCAGTAGGGGCGGGTTTGAAACCCGCCCCTACACAGGCACGATACAATCACAGTTTGGCTTTGATTATTCGCTATCCGGCTTCAAAAACCGGGAGCTTGTTCTAACGAAGGATCAGCTTTTGGCAAACATCCAAGCTGTCCAGCAGCGGCAAAACCTTCCGCAGTCCACAGCACTTGTCAGCACCAAGGTTTGCGCAGTGAACCTCGATATCGAGATGGAAACCGGTACCGGAAAAACATACTGCTATATCAAGACCATGTTCGAGCTTAACCACCGCTATGGCTGGTCCAAGTTTATCGTTGTTGTCCCTTCCATAGCGATTCGCGAAGGTGTGTTCTGGAAGCAGGTGAAGCCACAGGTGATGTCAATGATGCCACACTTCGCAGGATTCAGATTCGTGAAGCGGTAAAGGCGCATCTGGAAAAAGAGCAGGCTCTTTTTCCACAGGGGATCAAAGTGCTTTCACTCTTCTTTATCGATGAGGTCGCTAAATATCGCCGCTATGATGATGGGGTCGAGCAGGCGGGTGAATATGCACAAATATTCGAAGAGGAGTATAAGGATGCCGTCAATGAACTTCCGCTTCTGCTGGATGAGTCTTATCGTCAATACCTTGAAAATATAAAGGCCGATAAAACCCATAACGGCTATTTTTCCATCGACAAGAAAAGCAAACATCTGGTTGACCCAACGGTGGGCGCGCGGAGTACTGAATCGGACGATGTGGATGCCTATGACTTGATATTAAAAGACAAAGAATCTTTATTGTTGTTTCCGTCAGGAACAGACAACGAAGAAACGCGACGTAAAAAAGATGTTCGCTTTATCTTTTCCCATTCAGCACTGAGCGAAGGATGGGACAACCCCAATGTCTTTGTCATTTGCACGCTCAAGCACAGTGACAGCAGCATTCGCAAACGCCAGGAAGTGGGGCGTGGACTGCGCATCTGCGTCAACCAGAATGGTGATCGCGTGGATAGTGGGGCTAATATCCACGACATCAACCTGCTGACAGTCGTTGCCAGTGAGAGCTATAAAGACTTTACTGCAGGACTTCAGAAAGAAATATCAGATTCCCTTTCCGCCCGACCGCGTAAAGCCGATGAAGAATATTTCACCGGTAAAATTCTCAGGATGCCGGAAGGCGATGTAGTCGTCACGCCGCAGATTGCCAAACAGATTTACAAATACCTTCTGAAAAATGATTATACCGACGACAACGACGCCATTACCGCCACTTACCATGAGGCCAAAAAGAACAACACACTGGTTGCCTTGCCCCCGGAACTTGCTCCCTATGCGCCACAAATAGCCCAGTTGATCGATAGCGTCTTTAGTGACGCAGCTCTGCCGGAAATTGATGATGGTCGCAAGGCAAAGCCTAACCCACTGAACGCAAACCTTGAAAAAGCAGAATTCAAAGCGCTGTGGGAAAAGATCAACCGCAAAGCAGCTTATACGGTGCACTTTGACACTGCTGAATTGATTAAGAAATGCGTGACGACTCTTGATAAGGAATTAAGGGTTACTAAGTTGCAATATACCGTTGAGCGTGGCGAGCAAAATGATGCCGTTACTTACGATGAAATGAAAGATGGGCAGGGTTTTCATGTTAAAGAAAATGAAACAGGATATTTTTCCCATTCAGTACATTCTGCCGTAAAATACGACCTCATTGGCAAGCTGGCCGAAGATACCCAACTAACCCGCAGCACTGTTGCCGAAATATTGAAAGGTATGAGCGGAGTCGTTTTCTCGCAATACCGTCAGAATCCGGAAGATTTCATGCAAAAAGCAGTCAGCATTATTAACGAACAGAAAGCAACAGCGGTAGTGGAGCATCTGACCTACAGCCCGGTTGAAGAGAAGCATAAACTTCACGAAATATTTACCGTAGATAAAAAGCCTGATTTCAGCAGAGCCATAAAAACAGAGCACCATGTTTATGATTATGTCTTTACCGAGTCAAAAAATGAAAAAGCATTCGTGACCGAACTGGACAAGAGTGTTGAGGTGGTGGTTTATGCCAAGCTTCCCAGAGGGTTTTTCATCCCAACGCCAGTTGGTAATTATAATCCGGACTGGGCCATCGCCTTCAAGGAAGGAGCGGTCAAGCACATCTATTTTGTCGCTGAGACCAAAGGTTCCATGTCGTCAATGGAACTGCGGAAGATTGAAGAATATAAAATCGATTGCGCGCGCAAATTCTTCACCGGCATAACCACAGATCAGGTTAAATATGAAGTCGTCAGTGACTATGCAAAACTGATGAATATTGTGAAGTAAGCAGGCAGACCTGGAAGAGCGGAATGTATTGTTTATGCCTGATGGTGGGCAAGTTTATCTGAAGAAAATGTTCGAGCGGATTACGTAGATCAAACGAGTTACAACAGCGCCCTGTTTATTTCGGTCAAAACTGGCATCAATTATTCCTGACAATTGCAATTAACGAACAACGCAAACCATTGCCAATATTAGCTTTCATAGAAAATACTGGATTCCCCCGGCATGCCCAGCATTCGCCGGGGTTCCCTGCCAGGCATTGCTGTTTTCATAACCTTATTATACTGTCTTAAGCACAACAGATTATCATCTGACCTTTGAGAGTATTGTAGAAAAAGTATAAAGATAATAATATATTAGGGTAAGTTTCCGCATATCAGTATGCTACTGCGAAAGAGGTGGTATAGAGAAGAAAGGCAGTGAGGATTAATAATAAATCCTAAAATTGAATTGTTGTCTAATAATCGCTTGCTTTTTGCATAAAATGTGCAATAATTAACCTCAAAATACATTGCACAAGGAATCACATTATGTTTATCGAATTCACTGTCACCAACTATCGCTCGATCCGCGATACCCAAACACTTAGTACGACTGCCAGTAAATATTACAAAGGGTTCGCAGAGACGAACTGCTTTGATAGCAATGTGGCCGGCTTGCCTAAGCTGCTTCGCTCGGCGGTCATCTATGGCCCGAATGCGGCAGGGAAAAGCAATCTATTTCGCGCCCTGCATTTTATGCAGAGCTTTGTTCTGTTATCGCATTCCCAACAGGAAGGACAGACAATCAATGCCATTCCCTTTGCTCTAAATAGACATACGCTAGCTGATCCGAGCGAGTTTGAGATTTTCTTTGTGCAGGATAACGTCCGTTACCAGTATGGCTTTGCGGTGAACAGGGTGCGTGTTACCAAAGAATGGCTAATGGCTTATCCAGAGGGAAAGGCACAACGCTGGTATGAGCGGGAATACGACGCCAAAGCCGACAAGGAAAAGTGGTATTTCGGGAGCAAGTTCGGTGGCCGCCGCCAGTTATGGCAGGAAGCGACCAGTATAAACACTCTTTTTCTGTCGCGAGCTATCCAGCTTAACAATGAACAACTGAAACCGGTTTTTAACTGGTTCCAGAATAAGCTTGCTGTTATCCTTCCCGGCGAGCAAATTAATCTTCAGTTCTCGATTGATCAGTGCGCATCCAGTGAAGGCCAGCAGCGCATCATGGAGTTCATGAATTCAGCGGATATCAGCATCTCGGGCGTTGCTGTCAAAAAGATCCCGATTCCTCCTATCAGGCCTGAAATGCTTCCTCCTGATATGCCGCAACCCATCAAGGAGCAAGTATTGCGTGACATGCAAGGAAAGGAATTTCCTGATATTCAATTCCTCCACAAGATGGATACCGGTGAGACAGTGCCCTTTAGCTTCGTCGATGAATCCCACGGAACAAGAAAACTATTTGCTTTTGCCGGCCCATGGCTGGATGTGTTAGCCAATGGCCGTGTCCTTTTCGTTGACGAACTAGACACGAGCATCCATCCGCTGATGGTGCGGTTTTTGATCGACCTTTTTCAGAATCAGAAATCCAATAAACATAATGCGCAATTGCTCTTCACCACCCATGATACGTCTGTCCTTGATGCCGATACATTCCGCCGCGACCAGATCTGGTTTGTGGAAAAGGATAGCGAACAGGCCAGCAAACTTTACCCTCTGAGCGACTTCAATCCTCGTAAGGGAGAGGCGTTGGCGAAAGGTTACCTGCAAGGGCGTTATGGTGCGTTACCGTTTATAGGAGAATTGAGGTTTTGATGGGCACTGATAATTTATTCCGCAAAAATAAGGCCCGTAAGGCGGAGTCACATCGGAGGGAAAAGGCTAAACTGGCACCCTACGAGCGGGTGCTCATCGTTTGTGAAGGTGAAAAGACAGAGCCTGACTACTTCAGGGGATTGCGCAGAGCTTTTGGTTTAAATCCCAGGAACGTCTGCATCGCTGACAAGAAACATGGACTCGATCCGAAGAATCTTGTGAAATATGCCATTGAAGAGTACCGTAAAGATCAAGATTTTGATCATGTCTATTGTGTTTTTGATAAGGACAAGCACGCTACGTATGATGCAGCCCTTGACCAGATACACTCGACGCGGCTAAAAGCCGGGCACAGCATTGACTCAATTACTTCTGTTCCTTGCTTTGAGATATGGATGCTTCTGCACTTTGTATACACAACACGATCATTTTGTGCAGCCACTGATGATTCCAATTGTGACTTGGTCATGTCTGACCTGAAACAGTACCTTTCCGGTTACGAAAAAGGTGCAAAAGATGTTTTCATCGGCGATGAAAAGTTGGAAACAGCTATCAATCATTCCAAAATGCTCGAAGAATTCCATAAGACCAGTGGGACAGATAATCCATCTACCAAGATTTTTAAGCTCGTGGAGTATCTGATCGGCTTGAAACGATGAGTTGAAGAAAACATGATCAAGAGCCATAATCACCAAATATTCTTGACAATTACAACCGACAAACCAAGCAAACCATTGCCAGTTCCTACTTCCACACGGCTTATTACGATTCATTAGTATATTAAGTGCCTTATGCCCACTATCGCCTTTTCCGGGCAGCCTATATAATAATTTATTATCTAATTGACATTGAAAAATAAGTATTTTATATATAGGCAACTAAAAGGGAGGAATTGAAATGCCGACTAACAATTTGGCAGATCGTTTAAAGAAAGCTCGCGAGTCCGCAGGATTGACTATCGGCGATGCCGCATCAAGACTTGGCTTTGCCAATTATCAAACTTTGAGCAATATTGAAAAGGGCGAGCGCGAAGTTAAAGCAAGTGAATTGGCTCTTTTTGCCAAAACGTATTTCTGCAATCTCAGTAGCCTTCTCCTGGGTGATGATGAGCCGCTTGCCGCGATGAATCTTCTTTGGCGGAAGGCACCGTCTGGTGAAAGAAGAAAAGAAATTGAAGCTTTAATAAAGAATCGTTTTGAGCAGTATCATTTTCTCGAGAGGTTGCTGGAAATAGACAAAGAGAGCAATGCCCGATTGATTACAGTTACACCTTCTGACATCAGGACGAACAATCAGATTGACGGTCTTGCTTCAAAAATAGGCAATCTGCTGAATTTGGGTAGCAGGCCGGCGCTTTCACTCCAAAAAGTAATGGAGCAAATTCTTCAAATAAAGATTCTTTTTATTGAACTATCAGACTTTGGCTCGGCAGCAGCAACAGTCCACCCCGAATTAGGCGCTGCCATAGTGGTCAACAACGAAGAAGCGCCGTGGCGGATTAATTTTACTCTCGCTCATGAATTATTCCATATTATAACGTGGGATACTTTCAGCCCCGCAGAAATGGAAGCCGACGAACAACTTTTTACAGACATTGAAAAGAAAGCAGATCGATTTGCTTCCGCCCTCCTTTTGCCGGAAGCCGAAGTTAAACAGGAATTAACCAAAAAGATAATGGAACAGCAGCTTCCACTTTCCGATATTGTTGATGTGGCACGTGAATTCGGCGTTTCCACATCAGCCATACTTTACCGCATGGCAAATTTGCGGCTAATACCGTGGGACAAAGCAAATGAGTTATCAAAAAACGATGAATTAACAATGATTGACCGTCGCCTGAGAAATGATTCTGCGATTGACGTGCCTGTTTCGGAGCGATTTATCTCTCTCTCGGCTAAGTGTCTCCGAAAAGGGTTGATTTCCCGTGGTAAGTTTGCAGAGATTCTAAGTATAGATCGTGCAGATGTTGACGAGTTCTTGGCGTATCAAGGGTTATCCGAAAAGGAGGATGTATCGGTTGAAATTGTGGCTGCTTGATGCGGATGTTGTCATTAAATTTCTTGAGATTGATGTTTTCGATAAGCTGGCTGGTTTGCATGAGTTGCATGCTTCCTCATCCGTCATTGTTGAGGTTAAATATTATCACAGGGACGGCAAAAAGATACCTGTAAATTTTAGAAAACAGTACATAGACACAGGGCTTGTCATTGAATCTTCTGCATCTGTTGATGAAATTCGAGATATTCTGAAGCTGCTGCCATCATTGAAACGCGAAGCAATTCACGCTGGTGAAATAGAATCACTTGCCATTCTTGTAAGGGAGAAGACTTTGACATTTTGCACTTTTGATGCTGCGGCAATTAGGACACTGCCATTTCTTAGCGTATCAGACCGAGCCATATCAGCCGAACGTTTGCTCAATGTATCCGGGTTAACTTTGTCTTCCGGGAATAAACTCGATATAAGATTGTCGGAAGCTTATTTCAGGAGCAATGTAGATGAAGGGAAAAAGGACTTCATCTATTCGATTGGGAAAAAATGATGCACAAAATCAAATTAAAAACAGGGAAAGCAATCTTACTTACCAAGACCAATAGTCTATTCCTTAAAAAACCCATTTTATCCCATAGGGATAATAGGTTTATAGAAATACAAACCAAAAAAC
>CAYGNV010000009.1:0-24962 GCA_964351355.1 uncultured Smithella sp. | reverse complement strand
ACCTTCTTTGCTTTCTGGCTGATGTTGATGAACCCGCCGGGACCGACAAACCTCGCGCCGAACTTGCTGACATTGACATTACCCTCCTCATCCGCCTCCGCCGCGCCGAGAAAAGCCGTATCCAATCCGCCGCCGTCATAAAAATCGAACTGGTAGGGCTGATCGATCAGACAGTCCATATTGGTGGCCGTCCCGAAGCGCAGCCCGCCGTTGGGCATGCCGCCGATGGTGCCGGGCTCCGTCGTCAGGGTCAGATACTCAATGACTTTTTCTTCATTAGCCACGCTCGCAATGCCTTCCGGCATGCCGATACCGAGATTGACAATACTGTTGGGTGTGAGTTCCAAGGCCGCCCGGCGGGCGATAATTTTTCTCGGGCCCAGTTCCATAGGCGCAATAGAGTGCATGGGAATCTTGAGCTCTCCGCTGAGAGAGGGAGAGTAAAATTCGCCAAACGTCTGCCAGTGATTTTCGGGCGGCGACAAAACGATATAATCCACGAGGATCCCCGGAATCTTCACCTGACGGCTGTTGAGTGTCCCCCGGTCCGCTATCCGTTCCACCTGGGCTATCACGAAACCGCCGGAATTCTTTGCCGCCATAGCTATGGACAAGGATTCCAGAGTCAGGGGCTCCTTCTCCATCGTGATATTACCGTCCAAGTCCGCCGTGGTTCCCCGAATAATAGCGACATTGATCGGGAAGGATTTATAGAGAAGATATTCCTCCCCGTTGATCTGGATCAGGTCTATGATATCTCTGCCCTCTTTGAATGTTTTTTCGTTGAGCTTTCCGCCGTCAATCCGGGGATCAATGAAGGTTCCCATCCCTACTTGTGTGATGGTGCCCGGCTTGCCGGCTGCGATATCACGGAATAGATGGGCAACAACCCCCTGGGGCATATTATATCCAAAAACCAGATTTTCCCGGACTAATCTTTGCAGCTTCGGCGCCAGACCGATGTGGCCGCCGATGACGGTACCGATCAAACCTTCGTGCCCGAGATGGTTCAAGCCTCTGTCCTGACCATCCCCCTGACCGGCGGCATAAACGATAGTCAGATTTCGAGGTGTGCCTGTCGCCAGAAAATGCTTTTCCAGACCAATCGCAATCTCTTCGGCAAAACAGGCCCCGCAAAATCCTTCCGTCGCGACGGTATCTCCGTCGCGGATGATGCGAACGGCTTCCTCGGTGCTCACCACTTTCTCTTTTTTTCTATACACGGGGAGAGGCGGCGCCTGTGTTGACTGAATCCCCTTGGGTGATTCTTGATTCATAGTGGCTCTCTTTTCTCAGATTGCCACAACGGCAGCCTGTCAATAAACCTATTGTGTTAAATTGTTATTTCCGTACCCACCTCAATCAAACGACGGTTGAAAAGCATGTAACGATGGCTCGTCCATGCATTAACCCAATCTATAGAGCAAAAACGAGACCATTGCAGATATTAAAAAAAATTATTATGAATTAATAATGAATTGCTATGTAATATCAAATACTTGTAAGATTAAAAATCCGGATATTTTTTCTAGACAAATGATGCGCAATCCTATATATATGCATCAAATCTCGTATCAAATATCATACATGTACCCATGAGGATACAGTTATCACATGAAAAAGAACGATCATTCGTTGCTGAAAACACACCCGCCAAAAGATGATATTGAAACCATCGATATCCGGGAAGTCGAGGTGTTGCGGCAGCGGTTGGAAATGTATGAGTTGATTTTTGATAGCATCCATTACGGCAGCATCGTTACCGACAACAAGGGCTACATCACGCATTTCAACAAACCTTACGGGCTTTTTCTGAATTTGGATCCTCAGGCCCAAATCGGCAAGCATTGCACTGAAGTGGTAGAAAACAGCCGTATGCATATCGTGGCCAAAACGGGCAAACCAGAATTCAACGATAGCCATCGCATCAAAGGTCAGAAGATGGTGGTAAACCGCATCCCCATTAAAAAAGACGGCAAGGTGATCGCCGTCTTCGCTAACCTCATCTTCAAGGATGTTCGCGACGTGGGCAAGCTGGCCAAAGAACTCTCCCTGCTCGAATCCAAGGTGAAGCTTTATGAAGCCGAACTGCAGGCCCTGCGCTCCACGCGCTACACGCTGGATAGTATTGTCGGCGTGAGCAACAGCATCACCTCTCTGAAAGCGCAGGCTCTGAAGGCCGCCGCGAGTCATTTTCCCGTGTTGATCTCCGGTGAAAGCGGCACGGGAAAGGAATTGTTCGCGCAGGCCATTCACCAGGCCGGTCCGCGTAAGATTTATCCTTTCGTGCGCATCAATTGCGCCACCATCCCCAAGGACCTCTTCGAATCGGAACTGTTCGGTTATGAAAAGGGCGCATTCACCGGCGCAAAATCGGAAGGAAAGCCCGGCAAGTTTGAACTGGCCCACCAGGGAACTATTTTCCTCGATGAAATCGGAGAACTGCCCATCTCCATGCAACCGAAGCTCTTACGCGTTCTAGAAGAAAAGGAATTCGAGCGCGTCGGCGGCACGCAGGTGATTTGCTCGAATTTCCGCCTGATCGCCGCCACCAATCAGGATCTGGACACCATGGTCCGGGACGGACGCTTCCGCAAAGATCTCTTTTACCGTCTGAATGTTTTTCCCGTTACGATTCCCCCCTTGAGGGAACGCCGGGAAGATATTATTCCTGTTTTTATGCATCTTTTACAAAAATTATCGGAGGAAGCGGCTCTTTTCGACATCCGCCTCGACAGCAGCGCCCACAAAGTCCTCATGGAACATGGCTGGCCCGGAAACGTCAGGGAACTGTCTAATACGCTGGAATGGACACTATCCTCGCTGGAAGGCAATTGTATTCGGGACAGAGACTTGCCTTTCTACTTGAAACCACGATTGGAGATGTTGCCCACCGAAAAGCACTCGCCCATTCGTGAGATCCATGCCCACGCCGAGGCCCGGGCCATCCGCCAGGCCATGGAGGAAGCCGGCCACAATAAAGCCCGGGCAGCCCGCATCCTGGGGATTCACCGCACCCATTTGTATAAAAAAATAAAAAAACACGGGCTAGTCTGAAGACTGAGATGCCTTATAGGAGATTGAAGCCATGTCCGAAACCCTTAAGATCATTTTTTTTATTTTCATTGTGATCGGCGCCTTGTTTTTCGCCCTGCGTATCACCGGCTGGAAGATGAAGAATGCCGCCGACCTCATCATCCGGGATCTAAAAGAGAAAAAGGCGTTCGATCCCGCTTCGGCGGTGGATCTGCCTTACGCCAAAACGCAACTGCTGCATATCGGTTTGCGGGATTACCGGCCCCGGGCGCTTGAAGAACTCTTGAAACAAGACATAATCCGGATGCAGGAAGGAGGACGGTATTACTTGGGGGATGAACATAAACTCAAGTAGCCGGATGACTGGTCCGGGACGTAGACGGATCATGAAAAGAAGGACGGTCTCCCTGGCGGCAGACCTTGTCCCCTGTTCATATTGCGCTTGTTGATGATTGTAACCTGCTATTTTTTTGTCTTAACGACCACGGCGCCCTCAGAGAATTCCGCCTGTTGTTCGGCCCCTCCCTTGGAAGCCGCCTTCACTTTAATGCTTCTGGTCTTCATGCCAATATCTTTCGTTTTGGTTTTTACGGCATAGACACTGCCTTCTTCTTTCAGATTCAAATCGCCCAGCTCCGAGACGCTGGCATAGACGATAATGCTTTCATCACCGAAGGGCGGGCTCACTTCCAGTTCAAATTTATCATTTCCAGACGGGATTTCATAAATCACGCCGCCCTGAAAGTAATTGTCCTGGCGATAGGGATTGGGCAGCAACTGCAAATTGGTTTTGGCGGCATCCCGGTAAATTACGCGGGCAAAAAACGGCTTGTTGCCTTTGAGATAAATTTTAATTTTGTCCCCTTCGCGATACGTTTCCTTATCCGTCCACAGCTTCACATTCAGAGGTAAAGAAGGATCATCGAGAATGGCTTCCTTGGATTTCTGCTGGGCTTTCTTCATCGCCTTTTCATCGGGGATCACTTCCGTCTTGATTTTGATCTTGTAGCAATCGCCCTGGCCTGCGTCTTTATACCAGACCTTTTCCAGTGTCTCGATCACTTCCACAGTGGCGTTGGCGTAAGCGGACACGAGGTCTTTCTGAACCTCGAAATCTTTTACTTCGGTTGCGGACGACACATACGTTTTCACTGACTCGACGGCGTTTCTCTTGGCGTCGGTAAGCGCCGCCGTTTCCGTCTGCTTGCGCGATTTGTCATCCCCCATGCAGGCGGAGCCTTCCGCTATCTTAATCGTGGATTGCGACGCATAGGCCTGCACCGCCAGAGCGAGAATCAAAGCAACAAAAAACAAAATCTTACGCATAAAAAGAACCTCCATCTGTTGTCTATTTGGCAATGACCAGCGGAAAATCCATTCCCCTCGAATCCACCACGGGATACTGTGCTTCCTGCTTATACTTTTTTGTAATTTCCGGCAACTGCTCTTCCACGTAACCCATGAGTTTGCGGACAGTGATCGATTCTCCTTTCCCTGCCGCCTTGCCGTTTAGTCCTTGCAGGAGGGTGTAAGTGAAAACACCATGTCCCAGATCTTTTACTTCCGCGGCAAACTGGTCTTTGGTGGATGCGGCCACGATATGCACGCCGGTGGAACGCGAAAGCTGCGAGAGCGCCTTGCGGTCTTCAAAACCCCGGAAAGCAATAAGCGCTCCGCCTGCCTTGCAGGCATCAATCAGCAGCAGTATCTTTTGCGCCTTGATGTTCTTCATATATCCCGACAGTTCATCGGACGAAATCCCTTTGATCTTTACATCCTCTTCCCGCTCCGGATAGGTCAGTTCATGAGGGATGAAATACCATCTATCGTTGAGGTTTTCTCCATGCCCCGCCAGATAGATCACTACCGCGTCCTGCGGATGAATGTTTTGCAACTGACTTAATTTGGAAACGATATTTTCCTTTGTTGCCTGGTCATTGTAGATTTCCACAACATTCACGTTCTTAAACAACCCACCGCTCTGCCGCTTAAAGAAGCCGGCAATGCCTCGCGCATCCGGCTCAGCATAATTAAGATTCAGTGCAGGATTTTTATATTTGTTAATACCGACGGCAAAGACGTACAGAGACACATCCTTGGAAGGGGCTGTAAGTTTGACAACCAGCTCATAGGGATTTGATTCCGTCCTGTCCTTGCTGAAGCCGACTGCCCGGAAGGTGTTGACGCCATCCACCAGCGAAACGTTAAATTCCCGGATCGCTTCACTGGTCTTCGAAACAATCCTGATCGCCCGCTTATCATCGCCTACGGCTTTGCCATTATGATAAAGCCGGATCTCGTCGATGCCGCCGCCTGTGTCTTTGGCCGAAACTGTGATGGATATTGTATCTGTGGAAACTGTTGCATTCGGCTCAGGAGAAATTATCCGTACATCGGGAGGGGTTAAAACACCTTTCCTGATATCCGCAAACGCCTCCACCTTTTTGCCCTGAAGAACAGAAGCGACATAAACGGGATTGAAGAACTTTTCATAGAAGTTATCGATGGAATAGACCTGATTGCCGACCCGGACATTCAGATGTTTCGCTCCGCCCGGCGAGGCGTTGAAAAAACCTTCCGGTGTAATGACAACCCATTCGCCGTCAATAAAAGTTATGAACTGCGCAATTTCTTTACCCGTGGCCATATCCCACAGGCGTAGGGTACCGTCCATGCTTGTTGAAATAAAATTCTCCGAATTTAATGAAAAATCCAGGGAGTTGATTAATCCTGAATGGCCGGCAAACATTTTTATCTTTTTGCCGCTTCCCGCTTCCCAAAGTATAATGTTTTGATCATAGCTGCCGGAAAGGATAAATTTCCCATCGGAGGAAAAGGCAAGGGCGCTGATGATATCTTTATGGCCTTTGAAGCGTCTGATCATTTTCCCATTGGTCATTCCTCTCATCACGATCTCATGATCATCATCGACGCCGCTGAATTCGCCCGTCAAAATGTGTTTGCCGTCCGGGGAAAGGGCAAGGGAAAAAACAGAATTTTGAACTTCAATTTTATTTACTTCCTTGCCGGTGAGGCTATCCCAAACGACAATGACTTCCCCGCCTTCTTGTCTTGCATAATCTCGATATGCAACCGCCGCATATTTGCCGTCGCAGGACAATTTATTAAAACCGATGAAGAGATTATCTCTGTTGCCCCAGTCGGCAAATTGGCGGATCATCTTGTTATGTTCGGCATCCCATAGAATGATTTTCCGATCATAGGTGGAAAATAAAAATGTTTTATTATCCGGCGCAAAATCTACAAGTGCCATACCTTTATCCATCATTTTTCTCAGCTGGTTGTTTTTCAAATGATAGATGTAACTTCCGTGGTCATTACGCACAATCGCGTAATTTCCGTCAGAACTGAAAGCACTTCCGTTTGCCGTGGTAACTTTTCTGTTTAAGGAATCTTTCAGGGTTAACGATTTGTTTAATATGCCTTTGTCCCTGTCCCAGTAAAGAATCAGCCCGTGCGGGGAGATAATTTCACGGTCTTGTGTAAGAAATTTGCCGGAAGTGACAAAATCAACATTGCCGGAAAAACGTTTAATTCTCTTCCAGCTTTTCAAATCAACCAAATCCAACCCTGGTTTGTAAACCCGCGCGCCATAGGAAGCAACCTCGGAATCATTGCCATGAACAATCGCTTGCCCGTCCGGTGAAAACGCCACAGGCAGACGCGCGCTGATTTTCTTCACCTCACGCCAGTTTCCCGTTTCAAAAATGACAACTTCCTTATAATTAGCCGCTGCCGCGTAATCGCCGCCCGGCGAAAATGCCACACCCCGGAAAGAATCCGAAAAAGAAAGCTCCCGGACAATATTTCCGTTGTGGGAATCAACGACTGATAATTTCCCCGTCTGTCCGGATTTGGCATCCGCCAGCGACGCAAAGAAATATTTTTCATCGGGAGAAACGGCAAACGAAGTTATGTACACCTCGCCTTTGAGTATTTCATGGGTTCTTACCGTCTTTCTCTTTTTGATGTCATAAATTTCAATGTTAAAACCGCGGTATTTGTAAGGCTGGTCCACCACTTCAACACCAAGAGCGATACTATTATTGTCCGACAGGAATGCCGCCGCCTTGATATGGTAAGCAGAACCTTTGGCAGACCTTTGCTCATTTCTAGCCAGAACAAATATTTGTTTCTTGTTTGCCGTGTCCCAATAAGCAAGCGCTCCGCCCGCATGTGTGGAGGCGGCATGCCGACCGTCGGGGGAAACTGATACCGTAGCCAGCGCGCCTGGTGATTTACCGGTAAATTTCCCCAGCATTTTTCCCGTCGCCATATCCCAGAGATGGAGATTGCCTTTTTCATCGCCGACAAGGATTTTCTGATCATCCGGGAAAATGGCAAAAGCCGTCATTTTATCTCTTTGGCGCAGAGTTCTTAATTCCCGGCCCGTTGCCACTTCCCATATTTTAACGGCCTTGTCGTCTCCGCCGGAGACGAGATACCTGCCGTCGGAGGTAAAGAAAGCAGATTCTATGCTGCTGGCATGCCCCTTCTGGACAAATATTTCCGGCCCCTGCCCGTCACGTATGGCGTGCGGGACATGAACAGACTTTTGCGCGGCAATAGCGTAATTCAATGATACGGCCAGTATTAATGCAGCCGTGGTTAACGTCTTTCCGAAAATTCTTTTCATCATAAAAACCTCCATGACATCGCCGACAAACATGGTCCGCTCTTTTTCCCGCAGGAGGGCTATGCCTTAACGCACCTCAAACAACCGGCTGTCCTTACCGAAATTGATGATCACCGGCGTCTGGGGATGGCCGAGTTTTCCGGACAGTTCCGTCGTCATTTCCTTCGAGTAGCTTCCCAGACTCTTTACAGTTACCACACCACTCTTATCCTTGTCCACTACCGTGCCATTTTTCAAACCAGCAAGCAGCGTGTGGGTATAAAGACCGGTGCCCTGATAGCCGAGAACCTGCCCCGATGTAATATTTCGTAACGGCCAGAAGATTGTTTTTTGTCGTGAGCAAACCTTCACCTGTAATATTTGGCCTGGATTTCAAACAGGTGGGCATATATTCCATCCAGGTGAACCAATTCTTCATGGGTGCCTGCTTCCGCGATCCCTCCGTCCTCCAGCACATAGATGCAATCCGCCATCCGGATGGTTGAAAAACGATGACTGATGAAGATGACGGTGCGGCCTCGGGCCAGTTCCCGCAGGTTCTCGAAAACCGCAGCTTCGGCTTTGGCATCCATTGAACTGGTCGGTTCATCGAGAACGATGATCTGCGCATCGCGCAGGAAGGCCCGTGCCAGCGCCACCTTCTGCCATTGACCGATGCTCAGTTCCGCCCCGTCGCCGAACCATTTACCGAGCATGGTTTCATACCCATGGGGAAGCCCGGCGATCATGTCATCCGCGCCGGAATATTTTGCCGCCGCCACAATCCTTTCATCACCGGGAGCGAGTCTGGCATTGCCCATCCAGATGTTTTCGCGGACGGTCATCTGGTATTGGACATAATCCTGGAAAATGATGCCAATCTCACGGCGTAATTCGGTTGTATTGAAGTTGCCGAGATCAATGCCATCCACGGTGATCTTTCCGGCCGTCGGGTCATAAAGGCGGCACAGCAGTTTCACCAGCGTTGTTTTCCCCGACCCGTTTTCTCCCACCAGCGCCACCACCTGCCCCGGGCGAATGTTGAGGCTGACGTCCTTCAAGACCATCGTATCACCCGTCGGGTATCGGAAATCAACATGGTCAAAAACAATCCCCTTCCGCATGGGCCTTGGAACCGGCGCGGGTTTGACCGGTTCGATAATGGTGGGTTTCAAATCGAGAAAATCATAAAAATTGGAAAGAAACAGGTTATCTTCATAGAGACTCGCCAAACCGTTCAGCATCTCTTTCAGATAGCCTTGCGCCCGCTGAAAGGCCTGATAGTACATCACCATGTCCCCCAGGGTCATCATACCCTGTACAGTCCGGTAGGCAATAAAGGCCAGAGAACCAAATATGGCAAGGGTCGCAAAAGCCTCGGCAACCAGCTCCGTCAGGGCGTACCGGAGCGCGATGCCGATTTTTTCCCGCCGGAGCAATTGGCGCAGATCCCGAAAACGCTTAATAAACAGGGGGCCTAGGTCATACAGCCGGACTTCCTTGGCATAGTACTGACTGGTAATCAGCCAGTTAAAATAAGTCGCCGCGCGATCTGTTGCTGATCGGTCGGACTGCCATTGAAACATCCTGTCCGCATATTTTATACGAAAGAAAAGTCCGGGAACCAGGGATGCGCACAATACCGCGGCAATTCCCCAGTGGACGGAAAATAATAACGTCGCAATCCCGACGAGTGTGACACCGCTCTGGACGACCTGGATAAGGCCGTTCAGAATACTGGTCGGACGGTGGGGGGCTTCCTGCTGGGCGCGGTGCAGGGTGTCATAGAAGCCGGCATTTTCATAATATTCCATATCCAGAGCGACGGACTTGCCGTGCAGCACATTCTGAACATGATCGGTAATGATCTGGGCCTGGGCCTGCCCCACGACTTTCGCCGCCGAGGCCAGAAAAACAGCAGCCAGGGCTGTAGCGCCCAGGAGGCCAATGAGCAACAGGAGCTGACTGAAGACGACATCCTTTCCCGGCGACGTAATGCCAACGGTTACCGCATCCACCGTCAACTTCATGAGATAAAGCTGCACGAGCGGCAACGCGGCCTGCAACACCAGGAGCGCCGTGCTCAGCGCAGCCCAGCCGGGAGCCGCCTTCCACAAAAGCAACAACGCCCTTCGAAGGTACAATTTCTTAGGTTTTTTCAGATTCAAGGGCATTTGGGTTATTCAGGCTTAACTAAGTTTTTTGCTCTTAAGTTGGCCACGGCGCAAAAGTAGGGAGTGGCGCCATCCAGTTCACCTGTTTCGAGGTGGGCATGAGCGGGACACCACAAACAAAGGTTGACGAGCGGGCACACGCGGCAACTTTTGAGAAATTCCTGCCGTGTTGAACGCATATCCCGAACCTGAGGAACGAAATGATTCCAGGCATCGGCCAGGCTGCCCTGTTTAAGATCATAAAGCGTTTGCGGCGCCCATAAGGATGAACACAACCGGAACCTGCCGTCGTAACTGACATTGAAGCTGCCGTTGCCCGCGCCGCAATGGAACAGATGGTCGCAGCCGAAATGCGTAAATTCATCATTGATGAGAGTATCGCAATTCTTCTGCATGACCCGCATCCGCTCCTTGTCCGCCTGCTCCAGCGCGATGATCTGTTCCGGCGCCAGGCGTTCCGCAATAATATCTTTATTGCATTCCCGGTTGCCGTCAAATCGCAGATGAAGTTGCGGATCGAAACGATAGAAATCCTTCGTGTAGGCACGGCAGAAATCGGCAATGGCGTCCTGCTCGGCCAGGTTGGATTGGATCGCCATCGCCTTCAGGCGGATGCGCACACCGCTCTCCATCAGAAGATTCATCCCGCGCATGAATTTGTCAAACGTACCGGGCCGGCGTGTGATGCGCTCATAGGTTTCACGCGTCACACCATACACCGTTATTTCAATATCACGCGGCGGATGTTTCTTGAAGAGCGCGATATGCTCTTCGTTGATTAATGTTGCATTGGTAAAAACGGAAACCAGCAGTCCCTTGCGCCGAAGCCCGGTGTAAATCTCGGCAAAATCAGGACGTAACAGCGGTTCGCCGCCGGTGATGAGACACCACATGGTGCCGAGATTGACCGCCTGCTCCGCAATGTCGCCGATTTCGGAAACGGAGAGTTCGCGCGCCTGTGCGTTCCTGTCGCCGGGCGGCAGGTTGATGTAACAATGGCGGCAATTGCAGTTGCAACGCGCGGTGATCTCCATATCAAACGAAAGCGGGACGCTCTTGGCTTTGAGCCTCTCCCAGAGGGGAAATTCTTTGATTTCAATGGAATTGGACTTGGACATAAAATAATTCCTTAAGTAATGTTATTGCAGAGAAGCCTGGGAAGTTCGCAGGAGGCTCATGTCTTCTTCTTTTTCAGGATAATCCCTTTGCAGAATGGCGCAGACTTTACTTTGCAGCACGGCATCCAGTCCGGCGCCACGGTAGCGCGCGCTCACAAACGACTCGTCCACCAGCCACTGACCGGATGCTGCGCGCGTCAGTGTCATCCAGGCGGCTGGTTTTCGTGAACCATTCAGGTGCAACAGCAATGTCCAGCGCTGCACAGGGCGTCCCCGCCAATCCTTTTGCACGCTGAATGTTTCCGGCGACAGTTGGCGATAGACCGCGTCGCCCAGGGCGGGCATCGGCAGTCGTACCATGTATGAAATTTGCGGATGGGCAAGGTGCAGCCATATCCTCATCATCCGCCGGTAAAAGGCATTCGCCTGCACTTTCGGCAGCAGATCTGTCCAGGCCAAAATGATCCGCAGTCGAAGTTCGATCAGCTTCAGCCGCAGGGCAAAGTAAAAACGCAGCGGCCATGGAGGTGATGCCGGTTGAAGCGATACCGGTTTGCCCCCGCGCTCAATGGCAACAACAACGCCGAGCAGATTCTCGTCAAAGGTGGGACCGTCGCTCTCGTCCGGTGTGCGGTCCTGACGGGTAACAATGTAGGCGCGTCCTTCTTCTGTTCCCCTGGCCACGACACGGTGGCAAAACAGATGAGTAGGGCGCCGGCAAACGACAACATCACCCAGAGAAACATCGGCCGCAGCGCGCGACTGGATACGCAGGACATCGCCCGGACGAATGGCCGGATACATGCACGTACCCTCGGCGCGAAAGGTTACACCATCCCGGTCGGCCAGGACCCGGCCGATATCAAGAGAAGCCCCGACAAGACTCTTTGTCGTATGATTTTTTTCGAGAACAATCTGGGGCATAAACCTGAATCCTGCTAACTGTTTTGGTTTTCAGACCGAAAGAAAACCACCTGTTTTTTTATTTTACTTCGCCACGAGAATGCCGCGCTTTGTCAACTCACTTGCAAAACCAAGCACATCGGCTTCGAGTTCGCTTGCAGGACCATCAAATACTTCGGCGAGGGATACCGCCACTTCCTTCAGCGTCTTCTTACCATCTAATTTTTGCCAAATGGCCTGCCCGGTCTCATTTAGCGTATATAGCTCATCCTCCTCATCGCCGATACCGGCAATAAGGGGAATGAGAACAACTTCGCCTTCGATGGTCCTCGCCACCACGTTTTCTGAACATGCACACACGGCATCCAGGTTGAGCTGGGTCGCCATAATCTCGCCCCTTTCCACATTTATTCTCCGCCGGTCAAAGTCCGCAGCTGCCGCATACCCGCAGCTGCGGGTATGCGGCATATTGCAGACCAACGGCTATGATCTGTAACAATTATAACAGGACGGCTGTGGTCCCGTTACGCAATTGGAAGAACCCTTTGATGGCCCCGATGATGGGGGATTGGTACAGCTCTTACAGCCCATGAGTACCGTTTCTTCGGGTTTGCTTCGCACCAGAGCAATTAATTCCGGTTTCTGCCACTGTTTGTTATCTTTTTCCATTTTATTCCTCCTTTATCATGTTGCAAATTCAATAAATACCTGTTGTTGGTTGACATTAAAACGCTTACCTTGTCGAACGTTGACCACTGATTCTTTCCCGCCAGTTCATCACCTCCCATCCATATTCGTTTTTGCCCAGCCAACCGATATAGCGCGCCTGCACATGCGCTGTCTCACACAAATACGCGACCGGTGTATCTATCGTTCCGTGTTCCGTCCACGATTTTGCCGGGCATTGTTCACACAGGCCCTTCAGAAAGCACTTCGCACAACGGCGCAGGTATTCAGGATTTGTCGTACACAGGTCGTAGAGTCGGGAAAATTGGGATAGGGCGTCTTCTAAGCCGGCACATTCGGGATGCATCCCTGGTACGGAAACACTGGAGAGGGAATCTCCTTCCCGCATGGATTTTAAATCGGGGTTCAGGTTGACCGTCCATTCCGATGCGCGGAGCCCCATGCATGGCTGGGCGCGTCCGTAGGCATCAATACACAGGCTGCATCCCACACCACAACTAAACAGCCTGTCGCCGGATGGCCCCATGAACCGCGAGGCAAATGCCTTCATGCTTCGTTTGTATTCTACCACGTCGCGGGTCAAGATTGCCAGCGAACCATGCGGCGTCAAACGAAGCGATTGAATGCAGACATTTTTCTCTTCATCGTCGCGGCGATTCCGCAAATCCAGTGACATCACATAGCTTGGCGGCCGTCCAGCCATCCGCGGGATTGTCCCGGCCCACGCTTCAAATTCGCTCACTTCGTGCCTGCTTTGAGGTAACATCACCCATTTCACGACCAGCGGGACATTGCGTTCCAGCAAGAGATTGATGCCGCGCTGAAACTGGGCGAAGGAACCAGGACAACGGGATACGGCTTCGTAAGATTCCTTGTGCATTCCGTACACGGTAATCTCTATTTCCACAAGCGGCGGCATCTGTCGGAAAAGATCGGCGAGCGCAGGCGTAATCAGACAGGCATTGGTAAACAGCAGCACCTTCAGTCCCAGTCGTCGTGCGCAAATATACAGTTCCTGAAAATCCGGCCTCAGGAGCGGCTCGCCGCCGGTGAAACGCACTTGCAGGCAGCCCAAATCGACAGCCTGCCGCAAAAAATTCTCGATTTGCTCCGTCGTCATTTCGCGGGCCCGCGCCACCGCATCGTTTGCCGGACGGTTGATGCAGCAATGAATACAGTCATTATTGCAACGCTCGGTCAATTCCACGTCGAGCTGTTCAAGGCGCGGTCCGGCGCCTTTCCACAACAGCCCCTGGTCCCGCCCTCGCTGCACAACGTAAGTCTTCTCCGTCATTTCACACCTGCTTATCCCTTACTTCATGGCGGGATTGACCATCCTGCCCATAAACAAAACGGTGCCGCTTCGACTGTCTCGGATGATAAAGAAGAACGGATGATCCGCGCGAAACTCCGGATTAAAAGGGACTGATTTCGTGGCCATCTCCACGGCCGTGGCGGCTGCCGCTTCCGTTCCTTCCTCGTTAACCTCAACCACAGCCTTATGCTTAATTTGCGAAATGTAAAGAGAACCTTTGCGCCATCCCATGCCGCTGAAATCCGCATTGGCCAGGGCAAACGCATCCTTCATGCCCATTTTCATGCAGGGCGACACCAGATCATAACCGGTTTCGAGTTTAAATTTAGGCAGATAGAGATTGATTTCCTGAGCGCCGCCGGCATCGAGTTTTGCCAACCATGTCTTCAGGTTTTGGGTTGTTAACTGTTTTTCCAATTTGGCCAAACCATCCAAAGCCCGGGGGAGCATGACGACCATGGACAGATTGCGCCCCTCATACGGAATGTCAACAGCCTGAAAATCTTCTTCGTTCAGCATTTTGAATTTGTCTTTCTGATACATCAAAGGAACACTGATCCTTTTGACCGCCGAAACGGTAAACGGCGCGTTGGACGTATGGCTTTTCTGAAATGGACTGGCCCATGTTCCCTTGAAATAAATGGCGTTGAGCAAAACGCAGACGGAATTTACATCCAGCTCTTCGAGGATTTTCTCGATCTTTCCTTCTGTTTTTCGCTTGACCCAGCCGTTGATCGCATCCAGCCCTCCACCGAAGATCTCAGCGTCATAGCTGTCTTTCAGGAGAGTCTTGAACCCGCTGCTCACGTTACCGCCGGTGAGAATCAGCGCGTTGGCAATGCTCAGTTTCTGCCCACTTTTTTGCGCAGTGGCGGCCAGCTCTCTGTTCATTTTTCTGAATGCGGGATGCAGTTGCGCTTGATCCAATGGAAAATGCAGAACATCCTTCATCTCCTTTTCCGTATTCCCACGAGCGCCGGCGTAGGTCATGCCCAGTGCGGATGAAACGCTGTAGGGCGAAAAGAAGAGATTACCTTCCCTGGCGCCAAGTTCATGATATAATTGTATGGCGAAGGCCGTGTTTCCCTGTACAAGATTTTCCCGCGATGACGTCCCGAAGATGGAAGCCTCCATGGATGTGGCCGAGATTGCCGAAAATAAGGCAATCAACAGGATGGCCGAAAATACTTGTGGTAGTCGATTCATTTTTCTCTCCTTTTTACAACTTGGACAAACCCGTAGCCCAAAAGGTTCCCTTTTTATTTCCTTCCGGCTATTTCTTTTCGAAGACAAACTGCTATGATAAATCTGGACTTCATGATTTCTCCTTCCCGTAAAAAAGTGTAGCTGAAAATTTGTCCGCACCTTTGGTTCCATACTGTCTCGATTCTGTCGCAACGATTTCTCTTATTCTCACGGATCGAGAATATTCACCATTTCTGCTGCATAATTTCTTTCCGCTTTTGCAGATACTCTTCTTCTGTAATCAACCGGTCCCTCTTCAGCCTCTCCAGGCTGCGCAGTTTTTCTTCCACAGTAGAGCCGCTCTCCGGTATCTCCAGGTCAATCTCCGCCATCGCAGAGGAGGAACCCTTTCGCGACTTCAGATTGTACACGTTATAGGCAATAATGAGAATGACCATCAGCATCCAGAACACCATAAATATCTGTCCGATGCCGCTGCCCTCCTCCAGAAGAAGACTGAAAAATACAATGCCGAAAATAAGCATTACACCCGCGGCGATTATCCCGATGACGGATGCCATCTTCCCTGGTCGCACATAAGCTTTCGGACTCATTTTATTCCCCTCTACATGTTGAACAAACAGTAAAACATCCAAGTCTTCCCCTGAAAAACTACTCTCCGGACGGCAACACTTTTTTGCTCACTGGTAACACTATTTAGAGATTTGAAGGCCTTTATTCAGCCAGCCGTAAGGGATATCAATATTAAAATAAATAACCTTTTTTTCGCCGGTCTTTTTATTCTCAACATCCATCTTGTCGTAATGATGGCCATTGACCATCATCGAACTGCTCTTAACCATTTTAAGTCCGTTTGCATTCAGAAGAAAATATTCTTCCGAAACAGATATAACGACAATAGCCTGCTCAGGGGTCAACCCGTCGCCCGAGGCATATAACGAACCGGCAAGCCCTTTTAAAACAGCATTATGAAAGGCGTATTTTTCTGAATTACCCATTTCCCTGTATGCAATTCTGCATAATAGATGGATATCCAGATCAACATAATTCTTCTCCAGGACAGATTCGGCCTGTCTTACGGCTTCCGCATAATTCTTTTTGTTCAGGGCGTCAAATGCCGCATCCTTTGCTTTGTCATCAGCGCCGTATGGCCTATAGTCTTTTGTTTTTGTGTAAGAAAGCCTTAGTGCCTGAAAATCGATATTTATGTCGTTATTCTTTAATGTTTTTACGAGGCCGTAATAGTCAGGATCGTTAACATCCTTACCGGTTCCGTCTTGTCCAGCCATCACGGCTGTTGCCCCCATCATGGCAACAATAGCGATTATGCACAATGTGATCCACGCTGATTTGATTTTCATATTTACCTCTTCTCCTGAATGATGATTTTCTGTTTCTTTCCGATGACCCGATAAAGTATCATGCCCGGAATACCTAAAAAGATGAGCACAAGGAGCCAGACGATTTTGTCGTTCCCTTCAAACCTGCTTTTCAGGATATCAACCAGTGAAATGATCCAGAACGGAAGCGCCAGAATGCTAATGATAACCACAAGAACTATTAATTCGTATATTCCTATCATATGTATCCCTCCTATTTTTTCATTTGGACAAACCTGCAACGACAAAAGTTCCAACATTATTTTCTATTTTTTACAAGTGCCGCTATAGCTTTTCAAACTATTAAGTCTTTAAGCGTTTTCGCGCCTCTCACGCTCCTTAGCGCACCATGAACAACGAACTGTCTTTGCCGAAATTGATAATCAACGGCGTCTGGGGGTGCCCCAGTTTTCCGGAAAGCTCCGTGGTCATCTCCTTTGAGAATATTCCCAGACTTTTAACAGTCACCGTGCCGCTTTTATCCTTGTCCACCGCCGTGCCGTTTTTTAAACCCGCAAGCAGGGTGTGCGTGTACAGGCCGTTGCCCTGATAGCCGTCCATGGCGGTCTCGACGGAACCTGCCGAAGCGTAGATATGCAGCCCCATCTTTTTAGCCAGCACGGACATCCGGGCATCATAAAGCCCGCTGATAATATTATCCACGCCACCGGCATGGCAGGTATCAAAAATAAACAGTTGCGACAGCGCTTTGATCTTTTTGGACATCTCGACGATCTCGTTGGAGCTGATCAAGCTTCCGCTTGTGTCCGATCGGCCATCGAAATTGCTGGTCACGATGTAGTATTGGCTTTGCAGCAAGAGGCCGTGAGAGGCGGCAAAGAAGATGAAGCTGTCGCCATGCTTGATTTGTGATGCCAGTTTGTCGATGGCAGCCAGAATATTTTGTTTGCCGGCTTGCTCATTGACCAGACTGGTCAAATGAATGTTTGACGGCTTATAGATCGTTCCAGCTTTGCCCGCCATTTGTGTAATAAAGTCTTTGGCATCCTTGGCCGCATATTTTAAGTTGCTTGTGGCATCTTTATACCGGTCAATGCCGACAGCCAGGATATACAAGTGTGGCTCATCGGGTATTCGGGTGGAAAGAAAACGGGCTGTGCCCATCACACTCTGCACAGTGTTCGGGGCATTAAAGGCGGCAAGGCTGATTTCGTTTTCGCCGGCCATTGTCTCCAGTTCCACGCATTCATCAAACAACTCACCCTTTGCTTGTCTGACGACCGCGCCGGGACTCTGTTTCTCCTTGATGGCCACGGAACGCATACCCTGATACACGGTTTTGCTGTTTGATTGAGCCAACTTGAGGGGTGCGTTTGTGCCCTGTGCAGCAACGTCACGATAGAATCCATCGGACTTGATCAACTTGCCGTTCTGGAACAGCCTGACCTCACCAATGCCGCCGCCGGTGCTTTGTATCTGGTAGCAAACCTTTACTTTGGAATCACTAGTCTGGTTGAGAACTGTCGAAAACTTTACCGTTGGAGGCGGATGATTGATCGCCTCTTCCACGGTTAGCGTAACCAGACCTGCGATGTCTTCTCCGTTGAGCTTTGCCGAAACGATGTCCGGACGGTAGAAGACATCGTAAAACTGGTCAATGCCGTAAACCTTGTTGCCCCTGCGGATTTTGAGGTATTCATGCCCGCGGGCCGAGGAATTATAGTAGCCTTCCGGCGTAATTATAATCCATTCGCCATTGCCAAAGTCAACAAACTGCCCAATCTCCCTGCCGGTTGCCTGGTCCCACAGCCTGACGGTTCCGTCCGAGCTGCCGCTTGCCAGCCACGGGACCGTGTCGCTTGCCGCCCCCGCGTTGATTGGCGCCCGATGACCGGCAAAACGAAGTCCTTTTCCGTCGGAGAGGTTACTCATCAGACGAAACGAGTTATCACCATTATCCGCGATGGCCAGACGATCATCAGGCCTGCCCACAACCACGCGGCCGTCAGAGCTCCGCTGTTTGTTTCCTTGCAGGTCGATCAGTCCTTCATCTTTCCCCGGGATCGAGACGGCCTTGCTGTCGGACGTAAACTGCAACACTGCCGCTGTACCTTTCATCGGGACAACCGCTTCACTAACCCAGTTTTTTGTGGAGAACAGTTCAAGTTTGTTCAAGGTGGAAAGTGCAAAGTGATCGCCATCCGGCGAAAAGACAAACAGCACCGACTGAGGAGGGGTTGTGTGATCAATCGGAATGGATTTGATAAGATGATTATCCGGACTCCAGATGTCGACACTGAACCGGCCGCCCCCGTCCGCTCCGAAACTGGCCACCGCGTTGCCGTGCGGCGACATCGCCAATTTTTCAACAAACTGTTTTGTCTGGATGGTTTTTTGCTCCTGCTTAGCGATATCCGCAAGATGGACGGCGGTCCGCTTCGGATCTGCCAGGGCCGCATAGGCCCCATTGGGCGACAGGCCGGATACCGCAGCCCGATAGGTTCTCACCAGGGCGCCCTGCTGGTAATTCCAAACCACAACCGCTCCGGAGGCATCTTTGGCAGCCATCAGCGGATTGTCCTTGATAAAAGCAACCTGCAATATCCAGTTCCCCTTGCCGATTGCGGCGAATACTTCAATCTCGTTATTGTCACTGCGGGTCTTGGCCAGCAGTTCAGCTATCTGCTCTTTGCGGGACGGCCGCGAAACTTTGTCAACTTCCCGGCCACCATTAAACAGGATGACCGTCGGCAGAATTCCTGAAACGCCGTATTGCCTGACGATATCACTGCTTTTATCGATATCAATGCCCACGATTTTAACGTCGGGATACTGCTCTTTAGCCTGCTGTATAATCGGCAGGTACATTTTGCAGGGTGCACACCAATTTGCGTAGAAATAGGCCAGCACCGGCTGGTCAGACCTCAACACCTCCTGTTCAAAGCGCGAACTTTCAACCGTCGGGACAGAGCCTAAGATGGTCGAAGCCCGGGAGGGTTGCCCTGGACGAATCTGACTCGTTGGAACAGGGGCACTCTTCAAGGTGTAGCTGATCTGGATGCGCTCTTTGCCCCGCGCAATCTGCAACTGCACCTGATCCCCCGGCAGATAAAACCTCACGACCGCTTGCAGATCAGCAGGCGCCTTGATGCTTCTATCATCAACCTTCAGAATAACATCACCGGGCCGCATCTCGCCTGACGCCGAAACGACGTAGGCGCCCTCAGGTGTTTCAAGACCGATGAATTGCGCATATTCAACCGTTACCGCCTTGATCATCACACCAAATGACGCCCGATCAGCCGCAGAAGCAGGGCTGGTTGCCGACATGGCGATCATTCCAACAAACGACAGTAGGCACAATACACTTTTTAATTTAATCACGCTTCCTCCTGACCATAACTCTCGACAGCCCTTCACTTTTAGTCATCAAGATCCGGTTTTATTCCTCTTGACCTTTATTTGGTGGCTATTCTGAACTTTCCCCTTTAACTTTTCGACGGGGCATCACGATACGGTTATCGTCCGTAATGATAAAGACCTCTCTGGCAAATCTATCCCCCATGTTGATGCCGACCCAATATTCCACATTTCTTTTTAATGGAGCCGGTCCGATGACGCGAGGAAACTCGTCCAATAGTTGCCCGTATTTTATCTGTTTCAGATTTGGATATTTTCTTTTTTTCACTTCAGTGGTCAGGTCGTGATGAAGCGCCCACATCGTTTCCTCATCCTGTCTCCCCTTGCCGGAATGGAAAGTATTCACCTGGATCGCGGCAATCTCCCGTTCTTCTTCCAGCACAAAATACAATTCATTGTCGATCATCACCACATCAACCGGTACCGGCCCGATGCAGGCGTACAGGCAGACAACCAAAAGGACCGCGAGGCCGATTCCTGCATAATGCTTTATAGCTTTCATCTTGACTTTCCTTTTCATAGAACAAGGGGTTGCAACCCCTTGTTCTCCCCTTGTTCTTACTATGAGCTATGAGCTTCAATCCAAAAACTATCCACTATCCACCATTCACTATTTCACTCTCCCGATGGGAAACGCCTGGCCGCTGATGGAGATCGTGGGATATTGCGCCCGCTTGAACACCTTCTCCGCCAGGATGGGGACTTCCGTATCCACGTAATCGGCAAGCTCGGTGGTCTTGATGTATCCGGTCTTCCCTTTATCCGCCTTGCCTTTTAATCCTTCGGTCAGAACATACGTGAACAGGCCGTGTCCTTTATAGCCCTCCAGCGCTTCCTGCATTGACGTGGAAGCCGAAAGAATCGTCGAGCCCATCGCCCGGCTCAGGATTTTCAATGCCGTGTCCTCGCTCATGCCGCGTGTCAGCATCGCCACCTGAATCGCCTCGCCTAAAGCACCCGCATTGCAGGTGTCGATGATAATCAGTTTCTTGGTGGCCGGAATATTCGCAATCGCCTCTTTAAGCATATGCTGCGAAATAGCGTCGGTCTTGAGCTTCTCCGTCCGCAGCGATCCCACATTGGAGGTAATCAGAAAATATTCTCCCTCATCCACCGTTCCATGGCTCGCAATATAAAAAACAAACAGGTCATCCGGCCGCAAAGACTGAAAGGATTTGATTTCCCGGATAATCGCCTCGCTTGTGGTTTCTTCCGGCTTCGTCAGCTTTTTGATGGTCACCTTATCAAAGAGCCCTTCAGAAACCGCCTTGAGGGTATTGGCAAACAGATCCGCGTCCGCCGTCGAATATTGAAGTTTAAGTTTAGGATTTTTAAATTCGTTAATCCCGATCACCAGCGCGGTTAGCGACGGCTTGCCTGCCTGCGCATAGGCCGCCGTCACTTCCTGCGTCGCCTCGTTGCTCTGCATACTGTTGTCGCCGTTGAAGGCCACTGCTTTAATGATATTTCTGCCGTTGATCAGTTTCAACGTATAGGACTTGACCATCGCCTGATCCGTCTTCGCCCGAAGCGTGACGGCCCGGCTGTCCATCACCACGGCTGTGCCGTTCAGATACAGACGGATATCCCCGATGCCGCCGCCTTGTTCGGTGAGATGAAGACGCACGGTAACTTCATCCGTGTTCACGGCAGACGGCGTATCGATGATCTTGACGGCCGGCGGCTCTTTCACGTCCGAGAGCTTCCGGAAATCGGCAAGCGATCCACCCGACAACGCCACCTTCACCAGATCGGGGCGGAAGAACGCCTCCCGGTAGTTCTCGATACTGTAAGCCTGGTTACCCATGCGGACATTGAGGTATTTATCTCCTCCCGCCGAGGCATTGTAATACCCCTCCGGCGTGATCACAATCCATTCACCGTCCATAAAACTAATGAATTGTGCAAGCTCCTTGCCGCTGTCCAGGTTAATTTGTCTGACGGAAACCCAATGGTTTGCAATGGCTTTGCGCGCGTCAGCACTGACCAAAACCGCTCCCACTCTTTGATTGACTTCAATCGTTGCTCTTTTTTTGCCCGACGGCAGATCCCACAACGTCAAACCATTGGAATTGACATCTTCGGCAATCAGTGTTTTTTTGTCCTGTGAAACTTCAAACGAGCCGGCGGAAAGATGATCGGCAAATTTGCGGATAAGCTTGCCGGTATCCGGATCGACGACATAGAAAACACCTTCATAATCGGCGGCGTAAATAAACTTTCCATCGGGCGAGTAAAATGATTTCACACCTTCCGGCATGCTGACCATTCTTTTGACCCGTCGCCCCGACGATGCATCCCAGATCATATTTTTAGAAAGCAGATAGCTGCCGTCCGGCGAGAAGGTAATCCACGGACCGGGTCCGCTGGGCGTTTGAAACTCCAGCGCCTGCCTTCCGGAGGCGGCATCCCAGAGTTTAGCTCCGCAGGCCAGATAGCGGCTGTCTTTGGAAAAAGCCAAAACGCCGTATCCATAATCCACATAGTCACCGGCATCCAGCTCCTCATAATTCACCAGCACATAATCCGTTTTGAATTCGGATACCTTGTTGCCGTCACGCAAACTCCAGATTTTGGCCGACCCCATCCGGGTGACCGATGCGGCATATTGATTGTCGGGAGAAAAGGCAACCGCCACAATCAGATCTCTTGTTTCCGCCTGGATGGTTTTCAATAAGGACTGGGCGGCTATATCCCAAAACTGGACAACGCCTGTGTTATCGCCTGTCACGGCATAACCGCCTCCGGCGGAAAGGGCTATCGAACTGATGTCGCCTGTCGCGCTGCCGCTGAATGTTCCTTTAACACGACCAGTGCTCGTTTCAAAGGCCTGCAAGGTTTTACCGGCCGGAGCAATCACTTTCTTACCGTCAAAAGAAAGCAAACCAAACTTGACGGGAAATCGCCGTATCTCCCTGCCGCTGCGAGCGTTCCAAAGACGGATGTCCCGATCATAACGATTCTTGCTCAAGACGATGTCCTTGTCCGCCGCAGTCGTTGAGAGGGAAACCATGGCCCCGCTCTGCCCGAAGCTTCCCAGCACTTTGCCATTTTCAATATCCACCAGGGTTCTTTTGTTAAATCGATCATTATGAGAGATGGGTTTTTTTTCTTTGGCTTGGGGCTCAAAAAGTTTCTGCTCTTGGGGTGTCGTCGATTCCTTATATTCGCGGGCCAGAAAATATCTTCCGTCACTGGAATATCTGTCGAACCCGACATCAATATAATTTTTTACTTCACGCCCATCGAGCGTCAGAACCTTGACCGTGCGGCCCGAATTTTTCTGAGAATGGGCCACCAGGAGATGCCGGCTATCCGTCGTAAACCCAACGGACTCCATCAAGCCGGAAAATGTAAAGGCCTGCACAGCGGCGCCGCTGCGAATATTCCACAACCGCACATCGCCGTCCTGCCCCGAAGTTAAAGCATGCATGCCATCCGGAGAAATGGCGGCTTTATAAACCTGGCCGGGATGTCCGGAAAATGTTCTTTGCAACTTCCCGTCATTCAAGTCCCATAATTTGACAGACCGGTCATAACTTGTGGAGAGGGCAAATTTTCCGTCCGGCGTAAACTTCACGGCGGAAATCCCGTCACGATGGGCGGAGATTGTTTTAAGCAGTTTACCGGAGGCCGCATCCCACCGCCTGAGTTGCCCGTCACGAGAGCCGGTCAACATATCGTTCCCGCCCGGAGATAAGGCGACGGCATAGGATTTTGTGGCATGGCTTTTCAGTGCTTTGACCTCCAGGCCGGTTTGGGTATCCCAAAATCTGATCGCACCATTATCGTCGCCGGATATGGCCACCAAACCGTCCGGGGAAAACCGGACAAACGTCACCGGACAATCGTGGGCAAAAGTCCGGATTTCTTTTTCCGCTTCAACATCCCAGAGCTTCATGGTGTGATCATGGCTGCCGGATAGGACATATTTCCGGTCGGGAGAAAAGGCCAGGGCTTCAATCGCTTTTTGATGCCCGTTAAATGTGGTGACAAGTTTCCCCTTTCTTAAATCCCACAGCCGGACCGTCTTATCACGGCTGCCGGAGAGCGCCAGGCGATTATCAGAGGACAGAGCGATGACATCAATCCTGTCGCTGTGCCCGGGCAGCGTGGCCAGAATCCTGCCGGTGGCGATTTCCCAAAACATCAGGGTTTTATCTTTGCTTTCCATGATCGATTCCGACGCATTTTCCCGGACGGAAGAAAGCATCAGCCGACCGTCGGTTGAAACCACATTGCGGAATCCGAAGCCGAATCCCAGATAGGCGCTAATTGCGCCGGATTTGGGCCGTTCGACGGAACTGACGATGGCGCCCCTGGAGATATCCGCGTTATACAACTTAAGGCCGACGATGGACCGCAGCACAGCGCCGTCGTAAGAAACGGAATTGCTGCTTGTGGCTCCGCTTTGTTCACCTAATGAAAATTCCCGGATTTTCTCGCTGGTGCGGGTCTCCCAGATACAGACGTTCCCCTTCCAGTTGAAGGAGAAAAATGAGCGTTCACCGGGCAGAAAAGCCACAAACTTGATATCCTCATTATCCTGAAAAGTTCTGATCAACCGGCCGGTAGCGGCATCCCAGAGTTTTATGCTATTATCGTCGCTGCCGGAAAGAATAAACTTGTTATCCGGTGAAATTTCGATTGCGTTAATAGACGACGTATGCCCGATCTGCACGAAGATTTCCGGCTTGTCGGCGGCCCAGGCGGAACCCAGAAACAAGGTCAGCACCATAACCGCCGTGGCCATTTTCAACGTGATCCCTTTATTAAACAGAAAGCTCCTCATTTCACCCTCCCGATCGGAAACGCCTGGCCGCTGATGGAAATCGTCGGATACTGGGCGCGCTTGAAGATTTTCTCCGCCAGGATGGGCACCTCATTATCCACATAATCGGCAAGATCCGTGGTCTTGATGTAACCGGTCTTCCCTTTATCCGCCCTGCCTTTTAAGCCTTCGGTCAGAACATACGTGAACAGGCCATGTCCATTGTAGCCCTCCAGCGCTTCCTGCACGGAGGTTGATGCGGAAAGGATCGTCGAGCCCATCGCCCGGCTCAGGATTTTCAATGCCGTGTCCTCGCTCATGCCGCGTGTCAGCATCGCCACCTGAATCGCCTCGCC
>CAYGNV010000008.1:15186-25474 GCA_964351355.1 uncultured Smithella sp. | reverse complement strand
TAAAAATGGCTAAGGTGCAGGTCTCAGTGGTCATACCGGTGTATAATGAAGAAGCTAATCTGGCGGCTTTGATGAGTAGGCTGATGCCGGTCATGAAGGATATGGGGAAAAATTTTGAAATCATCCTGATTGATGACGGAAGTCGTGACAACTCACTTACGCTGCTTAAGGGATTTGTGTCGGATCCTTTTGTGAAGGTTGTGGAACTGACCCGGAATTATGGGCAACACGCGGCCATCATGGCGGGATTTTCGGTGGTAAAGGGCGATGTTGTTATCACGATGGATGCGGATTTACAGAATCCTCCGGAAGAAATACCGAAACTTGTTTCCGTGATGGAAGAGGGGAATTATGACGTTGTCGGCACCATCAGAAAAGGCCGCAAGGATTCTTTTCTGCGTATCTTTCCATCTAAAATTATTAATATGGTCGCGCGCAAAATTACCGGTGTCAACATGCGCGACTGGGGGTGCATGCTGCGTGCCTATAGCCGGCCGGTTGTGGAACGAATGATTGCCTGCCATGAGCAGGCGACTTTTATTCCCGCATTGGCGACTGTCTTTGCCAAACGCGTTACGGAAATAGAAGTGGTTCATGAAGAGCGATTTGGCGGTAAGTCCAACTATCCGCTGAGAAAACTCATTAATCTTCAGTTCGATTTAGTGGCATCATTTTCGGATTTACCCATAAAGCTGATCATGTACGGCGGTATTTTGTTGTCTATCCTGGGTATGTGCTTCGGCGCTTTTCTGGCTGTCGCCCGTCTGGTTTACGGTGCGCGCTGGGCGGCTGAGGGTATTTTTACGCTGTTTGCCATTTTGTTTGTTTTTGTCGGTTTGCAGTTTTTTGCCCTGGGGGTCATCGGAGAATATATCGGCAGAATTTTCCGTGAAGTCCGCAAGCGGCCCGAATACGTCATTGAGAATATCTATGGCGCAAAAAGGAGTGGCGAAATTAAGTGAAAGCAATTGTTTTAGCCTATCATAATATGGGAATCGCGGGTCTTGATGCGCTATTCCGGCAGGGGTTTGATATTGCCGCCGTCTTTACCCATGAAGACGATCCCGGCGAAAACTGCTGGTTTGGTTCTGTGAAGGACTGGGCGCTAAAACATCATATTCCTTGCTACACCACGGAGAATATCAATACGGCGCAGTGGATTGACGAAATAAAGAAATTCAAGCCAGATATAATATTTTCTTTTTATTACCGAAAAATGATCTGCAAAGAGATTCTGGAAATTCCCAGACTTGGCGCTTTTAATTTACACGGGTCGCTGCTGCCGGCTTACAGGGGAAGGTGTCCGGTAAACTGGGTACTGGTTAAAGGTGAACATCATACAGGCGTTACGCTTCACTTCATGGTTGACAAGCCGGACGCCGGTGACATTGTCGGACAGAAAGAAGTAACCATTGATTTTAACGATACGGCGCGGTCGCTCTATGATAAACTCTGTGAGGCGGCAGGCCTTTTGCTGAATGATTTGCTGCCGGTGATCAAAACCGGACAAATCCCGCGCAGGAAACAAAATTTGGCTGAGGGTTGTTATTACGGGGGCAGGCGTCCGGAGGATGGCCGTATCGACTGGACGCGGTCAGCCCATGAGATTTACAACCTGATTCGCGCTGTAACGGATCCTTACCCCGGGGCATATGCCTTGCTGGAAAATGATGAAAAGATTCTTATCTGGTGGGCAAAGCCCGCAGCGTTACCATTTGGAAATACACCGGGCGATGTTGAAATATCCGGGCAAGGGGTTCTTGTAAAAACAGGCAATGATGCTATAAGACTTCTGGATGTTGAAATACAAGGGAAAAGAATGAGGGATACGCAGATCAGCGAATGCTTTAAAACAGGAAAGGTGATTAAACTGAAATGAAGATATTAATACTGGGTGTAAATGGTTTTATCGGACATCATCTGGTCAATAGAATACTGGCCGAAAAACCCGATTGGCAGGTATTCGGAATGGATTTGGGAACGGAGCGGATTGGTGCGGCGCTGAACAATCCGCGATTCAATTTCCTGGAAGGTGATATTTCCATCAACAAGGAATGGATCGAATATCATATCAAAAAATGCGATGTGATTATGCCTCTCGTGGCTATTGCTACTCCGAAAGCTTACGTGGAAGATCCCATTGGTGTTTATAATCTGGATTTTGAAATGAATGTCCAGATTGTCAAACAATGCGTAAAGTATCATAAGCGCGTTGTTTTTCCTTCCACGTCGGAGGTCTATGGGGCCTGCAATGATCCGGAATTCAAGGAAGACGAAAGCTACCTGGTCGTCGGTCCCATACAAAAAGAACGATGGATTTACTCTTGCTGCAAGCAGCTGCTGGATCGCGTTATTTATGGGTACGGCACGCGAGGACACCTGGAATTCACTCTGTTTCGACCGTTTAACTGGATCGGGCCCAGGCTGGATTCTCTCGATACCGCCAAGGAGGGAAGCTCCCGCGTTGTCACGCAATTCATCGCCGAATTACTCCTGAAAAGGCCGATTAACCTGGTCGATGGCGGTCAGCAGAAGCGGTGTTTCACTTATGTAGATGATGGCATTGCCGCGCTCATGAAGATTCTGGAAAACAAAAATGACATCTGCAAAAATCAAATTATCAATATCGGCAATCCAGACAATGAATGTTCGGTCAAGGAACTGGCAGACATTCTCAAAAAAATGTTTAAGGAGCACCCCGACCATAAAAATGATTCGACTTATTCGGACATCATTGAGGTTCCCGCCGACACATTTTACGGCAAAGGCTATCAGGATATTTACACACGCAAGCCAAGCATTGAGAAGGCCAGAAATCTTCTCCATTGGGAACCGAAAATCAACCTGCAGGAATCCATGCGGTTGACGCTCAATTCGTTTTTGGAAGAAAACAAGACGGTAATGTTATAAACGGCCTCAAGCGGAATGAATAAAAATGGGAATGCTTGGATTAAAAATTGATGTGGATACTTACTGGGGTATGGAAAACGGTGTTCCCAACCTTTTACGGACTCTAAAAGATTTTCACATCAAAGGAACTTTTTTTTTAAGCATCGGACCCGACAACTCCGGGCGAGCCGCGTTACAGCTCATTAAAAATCCACTTTTTTTAAAAAAGATGCTGCGGACGAAGGCGGCAAGTCTTTATGGCTGGAAAACCGCGCTTTACGGCACGCTTTTGCCTGCGCCGATGATCGCTTTATCTTTTCCGAATATTGTCCGTCAAATAATGGACGAAGGCCACGAGGTGCAGTTTCATGCCTGGGATCACCGTCGATGGCAGGATGACCTTCCGAAAAAATCAGAAGAATGGATTGAAAGCTGGTTTGAGGCGGGGATAAGTGGCTTTGAAAAATTGACAGGACAAAAACCCACCGCATTCGGTGCGCCATCCTGGCTGATCGATGAGCGCGTTTTAAAAATCATTCAAAAATATCATTTTGAATATCTCAGCTGCACGCGGTCAAAGGTACCTTTTATTCACGAAGGACTCAATATCCCGGAAATACCCTCCGATTTGCCGTGTTTTGAAGAACTTGATTCTCGAAAAGATGTATCCATCATTGGCAGTTTGATAAACAATGGAGGCAACCACGTGCTTCCGGTTCATGCTGAAGTTGAAGGGGGGATTTATGAAGATAAGTTTCGAGAAGTATTGAGAAACGCTTTGACGACAGGGATAAATATCGTGGGACTGGGAGACATGAAATCTGATTTGGACGTTAATCTTATTCTAAAACGAAAGCATAAAATAGTTTTGCTGTCCGGCAGGCATTCTCCTTGCGCCGTATAGTAATCATCTTGATATAATTACGAAATTAATGAAATTGATCAAAGGTTAGTGTTTCATTGACGATACTTGCGTCAGTGACTTATGCTTGACTTTGATTTTTCCTTGTGTTAGCTAACACAGCTCGTACCGCTTGACATTTATTTTGTAGTTTCAGCTCCCAGGGGGAAGATGTCGGATAATTTTTTTACACTGATGATTATACCTCGCAGAAAGAGTGCGGTAACTAAGATTTCTCTTTCGAGTAATGTGGTTCGCGGTCTTTTTATTGGTTCAATCCTGGCAGTTCTATTAACCCTGTATGTCGTTTATGATTATGCCGGTATTCAAAGAGATCGCGCAGAACTCTCACGCCTCAGACAACAGACAGCCCAACAATCAAAAGAGATTATTGATTTAGCCGTAAAAGTCGATGAATTTGCCGATCGTATGGAAACATTCAAACAATTCGATAAAAAAATAAGAATCTTAGCATTGAATCAAGCCGGACGAGATAAAATAATCCCGTTGGGTATCGGAGGTTCAAACAGCGAGCAGATTCGATTAAACGAGTTAATTGGTCAGGATCAGGAAACACTTGTTTCCGGTATGCGTAAAAGTATCAGCCAGTTAAATGATGATGCTAACGAAAGAGCGTTGAGTTTTAGCGAACTTTTAAAGTTTCTTCAAGAGCAAAAATCTCTTTTGGCGGCTACGCCTTCCATCTGGCCGGTCAGAGGGTGGGTAACCTCCGAATTTGGTTTACGGGACAATCCTTTTGCGAGGGGATCTGAATTTCATAAAGGCATAGATATCGCAACAAGAATGGGAAAAGAAGTCAGGGCCCCGGCGGATGGGCTTGTTCTTGAGGTTGCCTATCGTTCTGATGATGGTCATGTTGTTAGAATTGATCATGGGTACGGTCTTTCCACCAGTTATGCGCATTTATCAAAGTCAGTCGCAAAACAAGGGATTCGGGTTAAAAGAGATGACGTGATTGGATATGTCGGCGATACCGGTCGGAGTACCGGAGCGCATCTGCATTACGGTGTCTATATAAATGATGTTCCGGTCAATCCAAGAAAATACATGAAATAATCAATGGATCTGCATTAACATTCCAAGAACGTCAGTCCCGGGCGGGTAACTGAATCATTTCAATATACGGATGAATGATCCCCCAATAAATATGGGTTTTTATTAAATGGTTAAATGTGTTAAAGTCAACCGGTAAAAATACCGGTTTTTTTTGAAGGTGACCAATGCTGGATGTAATTCTCAAAAAAATAGTAGGAACAAAAAATGATCGGGAATTAAAGCGATTAGCCATACTGTTAAACGAAGTAAACAGTTTTGAAGCAAACCTGATGTTGCTCAGTGATGCCGAGTTAAAGGGAAAGACGCCTTATTTTAAGGAAAAGCTTAATAGCGGGTTAACGCTTGATGATATCCTGCCGGAGGCGTTTGCGGTAGCCAGAGAAGCGTCTCGTAGGACGCTAATGATGCGTCCTTTCGATGTGCAGGTGATCGGCGGGATTGTTTTACATGAAGGTAAAATAGCGGAAATGAAGACCGGAGAAGGCAAAACGCTCGCCGCAACGATGCCGTTATATCTGAACGCTCTCGCCGGCAAAGGTTGCCATGTCGTTACGGTCAACGATTATCTGGCCCGCCGCGACGCGGACTGGATGGGCCCTATTTATCATTTTCTGGGATTGACAGTTGGTGTCATTGTGCATGGCATGGACGATGACGAGCGCCGAAAGGCTTATGGTGAGGACATCACCTATGGCACCAATAACGAATTCGGTTTTGATTATCTTCGCGACAATATGAAATTCAGTCTCGAAGATTATGTTCAGCGGGAATTCAATTTCGCGATTGTCGATGAAGTCGATAGTATTCTGATTGATGAGGCCCGCACCCCGCTCATTATTTCCGGGGCTTCGGAAGAATCGACGGATAAATATTATAAAATAAACCAGATTATTCCGCGTCTAAAAAAAGACCAGGATTACACCATTGAAGAAAAAAGCAAAACAGTTGTCATGACCGAAGAAGGCGTGGCTAGTGTTGAAAAATATTTAAATATCCAGAATCTATACGAGCCGAAAAACATTGAAATTGTTCATCACGTCAATCAGGCCCTGCGCGCTCACACATTATTTAAATGTGATGTGGATTATCTGGTCAAAGATGGCCAGGTGATTATCGTCGATGAATTCACCGGGCGAGTCATGCCGGGCAGACGTTACAGCGATGGCCTGCATCAGGCGCTCGAAGCAAAAGAAAAAGTAAAGATCGAAAAAGAAAATCAAACACTCGCATCCATTACGTTTCAGAATTATTTTAGAATGTATAAAAAACTGGCGGGGATGACGGGTACTGCCGATACCGAAGCCGCCGAGTTCAA
The DNA here is from genome assembly GCA_964351355.1 of uncultured Smithella sp. GTDB lineage: Bacteria > Desulfobacterota > Syntrophia > Syntrophales > Smithellaceae > UBA8904. Next base: position 19,292 of record CAYGNV010000008.1, on the reverse strand, counting down.
GAAAATTTATAATCTTGAAGTCTTGGTCATGCCGACCAATATGCCGATGATCCGCCAGGATCATAATGACTTGATTTATAAGACGGAGCAGGAAAAAATTAAAGCTGTCATTGAAGAAGTGAAAGCTTTAAACAAAGCCAAACGTCCCGTCCTGATTGGTACCATTTCCATTGAGAAGTCTGAACTTCTGGGTAAGCATCTTACCCGGGCAGGGGTAAAGCATCACGTTCTGAACGCAAAAAATCACGAAAGAGAGGCGGAAATCGTCGCCCAGGCGGGACAACCGGGTCAGGTCACTATTTCCACAAATATGGCCGGCCGCGGCACGGATATTAAGCTTGGTGAAAATGTTGCCAATTTGGGTGGACTGCATATTCTGGGAACGGAAAGGCACGAAAGCCGCCGCATTGACAATCAGTTACGAGGAAGAGCGGGTCGTCAGGGAGATAATGGCTCGTCGCGTTTCTATCTTTCCCTGGAAGATGATTTACTGCGAGTCTTCGGCGCGGAAAGAATATCCTCGGTTATGGATACAGTCGGTATCGAAGAAGGTCAGCCCATTGAGCATAAATATATCTCCAGGGCGATTGAAAACGCTCAAAAACGGGTGGAAGGCCAGAATTTTGATATTCGAAAACATCTGCTCGATTATGACGATGTGATGAACAACCAAAGAAAGGTTGTCTATGAGCAGCGGAAAAAAGTATTACGCGGCGAAGACTTATGGTCTGATGTTGATGAGATGGTTGCTGAAATAACCGGCGATTTTTTATTTGAATTTGTAAATGAGAAAAGTCATCCTCAGGATTGGAATCTCAAAGCTCTTGATGACGCCCTATTCAAGCAATTTAATTTACGCCTGAATATCAGCAATGAAAAAGAAGAGAATTCCGTTGAAGCCATCCGTGATTTGATTGTGCAGAATGTTCAGAAATATCTGCGTGATAAAGAAAAAGAATTCGGTCCGGAACTGACAACGTATCTCATGAAAGTCATCATGTTGCAGGCTATCGATACCCATTGGAAAGAACATTTGCTGTCCATGGATCACTTAAGAGAAGGCATAGGTTTGCGCGGTTACGGCCAGAAAGATCCGGTAAGAGAATATCAGCGTGAGGGATACGCCATGTTCATGGAAATGATCAGCCGCATTAAAATGGATACGCTCGAAAAGCTGTGCCTGGTCAGAATACAGAAAGAGGAAGAAGTCGAAGAAATAAGACAGAAGCAAAAGCAGGATTATATCTTGAGCCGAGGTGAAGATACACCAGCAAATCAAACTGTCAAGCGGGAGAGCGTGAAGGTTGGACGGAACGATCCTTGTCCTTGCGGCAGCGGTAAAAAATACAAAAAATGTTGTGGTGTTTAAGCCTTTAGAGGAGTGGCAGTGATGGTGAAATCGACGCTTAAAATTAGTGTTCCCGGTTTTCTGGCCAATGGCGTTTCCGTAGGCATTAAAGGTGGCGACCAAAAGGATTTGGGGCTGATCTATTCCACAGTTCCGGCAAAGGTAGCCGCGCTGTTTACGAAAAATACTTTCAAAGCGGCGCCGGTTTTAATTGATGCGGAGAGGGTCAAAAGAGGAATAGCGCAAGCAATTATCACCAACAGTGGCTGTGCCAACGCGGCGACCGGAAAAGAGGGCATGGTGGATGCGCTGGCTGTTTCTTCGTCTGCGGCCAGGCAATTAAAAATTCCCGAAGAGCATCTTCTGGTTTGTTCAACGGGTGTGATCGGTAAAAGACTTCCTGTGAGAAAAATTGAAAACGGCATCGGTAAGCTGGTCAAGGGGCTCAACGAATTGGGCATCGAAGATGCCGAGGCGGCCATGATGACAACGGATAAGTATCCCAAAATAGCCATTCGCAAAGGCATCGTTGGCGCGAAGGATATCACAATTTGCGGGATTGCCAAAGGCGCCGGCATGATTGAACCGAATATGGCAACGTTGCTGACTTACGTGATGACTGACGCATTAATTGACGCCAAGGCGCTCAATACCGTATTTCATCAGGTGATTGATTCCACATTCAACGCCATCAGTGTCGATGGTTGCATGAGCACCAATGATACGGCTATCATTCTGGCCAACGGTCTGGCCGGAAACAATCCCTTGGAAAGGGCCCAGGCACGCCTTCAGAGATTTCGAGAAATGCTGACGGATGTCTTGTCCGAGCTGTCTTGTGCCGTCGTGAAAGATGGCGAAGGTGCGACAAAATTTATAACCATTATTGTTGAAGGCGCTAAATCAAAATCGGATGCGAGGCGTGTCGCCTATGCGGTTGCCAATTCCAATCTGGTCAAAACGGCTTTTTTCGGCGAAGATCCCAACTGGGGTAGAATTATTGCCGCTATTGGCTCTTCCGGAATACCGCTGGAAAAAGAAAAAATCAGTCTATCGATTGGAAACATGAACGTATTTTCACAGGACACGCCTGCCAATATTACACTTTCTAAATTGAAAGAAATCTTTCAAGGGGGTAAAATTGAAATCCGTATCGGTCTGGGAGGCGGCGATAAGTCCTATTGCGTTTACACATCGGATCTTTCATATGACTATATTAAAATCAACGCTGATTATTCAACATGATAAAATGGATAAAATATACTAATTTTATTGCCGAAAAAGTTATTTTATCTTGAACAATTCGATTATTTGTGGTAATTGCCGCGAAACTTCACACATCCTCTGATTGACGGCATGTTGCTTAGAAATTAAGTGTGCCGCGCAAGATGATGGGGGTGGCGGAAAAAAACAAAGGAGAAAAAATATGTCAGCAATTTCAATGAAACTGTTACTCGAAGCCGGTGTCCATTTCGGGCATCAAACCAACAAATGGAACCCCAAGATGAAACCCTATATCTTCGGGGCGCGAAACAACATCTACATTATCGACTTACAGCAAACCGTTGGGATGTTTCAGACGGCCTATAACTTTGTTGTAGATACGGTCAGCCAGGGAAAAGAAATTCTTTTTGTCGGAACCAAGAAACAATCGCAGGAAGCAATCCGGGAAGAAGCGTTGCGCTGCGGCATGCCGTTTGTCAATCAGCGGTGGCTGGGGGGTATGTTGACCAATTTTGTCACCATTAAAAAAAGTATTGATCGCTTAAACAGCCTAAACAAAATGTTCAATGACGATTCAATTAAGGCTTTTCCAAAAAAGGAAATTACCAAGCTGCAAAAAGAAATGGATAAACTGGAAAATGTTTTGGGCGGGATTAAAAATATGAAATCCCATCCGGCCGCTGTTTTCATTGTCGATCCCAACCGGGAACATATCACCGTCCTGGAAGCGAAGAAATTGAAAGTTCCGCTAGTCGCCATTGTCGATACCAATTGCGATCCGACAGACATTGATTATATCATTCCGGGAAATGATGATGCCATCCGGGCCATAAAACTATTTGCCTCGAAATTTGCTGATGCGGTTTTAGAAGGCAAAAAACGATTCGAAGAGAAGCTGACTGCCGAATCCAACAAAGAAGCAGGGGCATCTGTGGTGGAAAATAAAGATGCCGAAGCAGATATTCCAGAAAGCGTCGAAATGGAAGATGCTTCTTCTTCCGGAACGGATAAGTAGTGAATACGCAAAACTTGGGACAAAAGTACAGGTAAGGAATAGAATTCTAGGAGGATATGAAATTGGAAATCACTTCAATGATGGTAAAAGAATTAAGAACGAAAACCGGCGCCGGTATGATGGACTGCAAGGAAGCGCTTGCGGCGGTGGACGGCGATTTTGAAAAAGCGATTGATTTCTTAAGAAAGAAGGGACTTTCGGCGGCGACCAAAAGATCATCCAAGGCGGCCAAAGATGGAACCATTGCTTCATATATACACATGGGTGGCAGAATCGGTGTGATGGTGGAAGTGAACTGTGAAACGGATTTTGTGGCTAAAACCGATGATTTCCAGACGATGGCCAGAGACATTGCCATGCACATTGCCGCTTCTAATCCGCTTTATGTGTGTCCCGATGAAATTGCCGAGGACGCTCTCAACAGAGAGAAAGAAATTTATCGCAGTCAGTTGCGCGACGAGAAGAAGCCGGAAAATATCTGGGGTAAAATTATCGAGGGAAAACTCAAGAAATATTACGAAG
>CAYGNV010000008.1:0-15176 GCA_964351355.1 uncultured Smithella sp. | reverse complement strand
GAAGATGTTTGCCTGGTCGAACAGAAGTTTGTTAAGAATCAAGATATCACCATTGGAACACTGATCAGTAACATGATCGCCAAAACAGGTGAAAACATCATTATCCGCCGCTTCTCCCGTTTCCAGCTCGGCGAGGAAGTTAAGCAATAATGAGCGAGAAGAAAAAAGCCGCGTACAAAAGAATTCTTTTAAAGCTCAGTGGTGAAGCCCTTTTAGGCAAACAAGCAACCGGTGTTGATCCGGATGTGGCTAATTATATCGCTGATGAAATAAAGTCTTTGTCTGATCTGAAAATCCAGATCGGCATTGTCATCGGGGGCGGAAATATTTTTCGGGGCATTGAGGCCAGCGCCAAAGGAATGGACAGAACAACCGCCGATTATATGGGTATGCTGGCAACCGTCATCAATAGTCTTGCCCTCCAGAGCGCCTTGGAAATGCGTGGTTTGCCAACACGTGTTCAATCCGCCATTGAAATCAGAGCAATCGCGGAACCTTTTATTCAAAGGAAAGCCGTCCGACATATGGAAAAAGGCAGAATTGTCATATTTGCCGGCGGTACGGGAAATCCCTATTTTTCCACGGATACGGCCGCATCACTGAGAGCAATGGAAATTCGGGCCGATGTCATCATGAAAGCCACGAAGGTTGATGGTGTGTATGACGCGGATCCGGTCAAAAACAAATCAGCAGTTATGTTTAAAAAGATAAGTTATATTGATGTTTTAACAAAAAACCTTAAAGTAATGGATTCAACAGCCATCACGCTTTGTCGGGATAATTCATTACCCATCATTGTATTCAATTTGCAAAAAAAAGGAAACATCCGGAATGTCATTTGTGGTAAAAAAATTGGAACTTACGTAGGAGAATGATCATGAAAGAGCAGATTTTTCAGAAATTCAAGGATGAGATGGAAAAAACCCTATCTTCCTTGGAGAAATCATTCAGCAGAGTAAGAACTGGTCGCGCGTCTGTTTCGCTGCTGGATGGCATCAAGGTTGATTATTATGGAACGCCAACCCCGATTGCCCAAGTGGCTACTCTTTCTGTACCGGAAAGCCGCCTCATCGTGATTGCGCCATGGGATGCGACCGCCATCGGCGCGATTGAAAAGGCGATTCAGAAGTCCGATTTGGGCTTGATGCCTTCCAGTGACGGCAAGATCATTCGCCTTTCCATTCCGCAATTAACGGAGGAGAGGCGTAAGGAGCTTGTAAAAGTTGTCAAGAAAATGGCGGAGGAAGGTAAAGTTAAATTACGCAACGAGCGTCGCGATGCCAACGAAGCATTAAAAGATTTAAAAAAGAATAATAAGATGGCGGAGGACGAACTTTTCAGCGCCCAGGATGAGGTTCAGAAATTAACGGACCGCTACATTGAAAAGACAGATAAGATCCTGGCGACCAAAGAAAAAGAAATCATGGAGATTTAAATCCCATCGCAGAAAAAAATCACAAAATGGGGAGTCAAAAACTCCCCATTTTGTTTTTGAGGATATATTGAAGCGAAATGTTAAAAATTGATCAAAATAACTTACCCCGACACATAGCAATTATTATGGACGGTAATGGGCGTTGGGCAAAGCAGCACGCGATGGGACGCATTCGGGGCCACAAAAAAGGGGCTCAGGCCGTCAGGACAACCGTAACAGCGTGTCGTGAAATTGGAATTCAATGCCTGACTCTATTTGCTTTCTCCTCTGAAAACTGGGGCAGGCCGAACGAGGAAGTTAACGCCTTAATGTCTTTGCTCACAGACTATTTGGACAAGGAAGCGCCAACACTTCAAAAACAGGAAATACGGCTTACGACCATCGGAAATGTTGAACGACTCTATCCTTCGGTGAAAAAAAAGCTTCTTGAGGTGAAAAAACTAACCGAAAAAAATCGTAAAATGGTGTTGAATCTGGCATTAAGTTACGGTAGCCGGGACGAGATTGTTTTTGCCGTCAAAAGGATGATTTCAGATAACCGGGAAGGAAAACTTGCTGTCGATGATATAGATCACGATACGGTTGGACGTTATTTATATACAAACAATATTCCTGATCCCGATCTTTTAATTCGGACCAGCGGCGAATATCGTATCAGTAATTTTCTTCTTTGGCAGCTGGCTTATTCGGAACTTTATTTTACAGAGGTTTTATGGCCTGATTTTAAAAAGGACGATTTGCTAAAGGCGATTGCTGTTTACCAGCGCCGCGAAAGACGTTTCGGGTTAACGAGTGAGCAAATCAGCAACACATAGTTTTTTATACATAGGGTGAAAATGGCGATAGAAAACTCAAATCTGCAAAGATGGCTGACCGGCATTGTTTTGGCCGTGGTGTTACTCCTGATTATCTTCTTCGGATCGCTGGAATTGCTGGCTGCCATGATTACGCTGGTGATCATGGTCTGCATTTGGGAATACACCAGTATTGTTTTCGGTGCGGGTTTTCTTAAAGAAAAAATTGAAAGCCTGATATTTGCGATTCTCATTCCCGGGGTTGTGCTTTTTGGGGATGCTCAATTGTTAGTTGCCCTCCTTGCCTTTGCGATTATTACCGTTTTTATTGTTTTTCTGTGGAAAGTCAACGAAACCAACTTTGATGTGTCTTCTGTGGCCAAAGTGATTTTCGGAATGATTTATATTCCGTTACTGATATCGCATTTCATTTTACTTCGAAAACTGGACAGCGGCATCTGCTGGATTTTGCTGGTGCTAGTCATTGCAATTGTTGGTGATACTGTGGCGCTTTATGTGGGTAAATCTTTAGGTAAAAGAAAGCTGATTCCACTGGTCAGTCCTGGGAAAACAGTGGAAGGGACCATCGGGCTTATTTTAGGCGCCACCACAGCCGCTTGTCTATTTGGATATTTTTTGTTTCGAGAGATCCCTATCGTCCACTTTCTGATTATCGGTCTTGTTGGTAGCATTATCGGACAGTTGGGCGACCTTTGCGAATCTGCCATCAAAAGAAATTATGGCAGAAAGGACGCCAGCTCGCTGTTGCCCGGGCACGGGGGGCTGATGGACCGGATGGACAGTCTGATTTTCGTGGCTCCCTTTGTTTATTATTACCGGATTTTTGTGATTGCATAATGAAGAAAATAACCCTTTTAGGATCGACAGGTTCCATCGGCGTCAGCGCGTTGGATGTTATCGAAAAAAATCCCAAAAAATTTAAGGTCATGGCGCTTGCGGCAGGCCAAAATATTCGGCTTCTGGCCCAGCAGATTTTAAAATTTCATCCCAAAGTTGTTTCGGTTCGAACCAGACAAGACGCTGAGCGATTACGCCAAATCCTGGGACTCAGGAATAATATTCCAATCCTTTACGATGAAACAGGGGTTGAGGAAGTTGCTTCCTATCTACCTTCCAATTTGGTTATTTCAGCCATTTCCGGCGCAGCAGGCCTGAAGCCAACACTGGCGGCGATAGAAGCGGGGAAAGACATTGCGCTGGCAAACAAAGAAACCATGGTGGTCGCAGGGCCACTCGTTACGAAAAGAGCTAAGATAAAAAAGGTCAACATTCTTCCCGTGGATAGTGAGCATAGCGCGATATTTCAATGTTTGGCCGGACAGAGACCGGAAAATTTAAAACGAATTATTTTGACGGCATCTGGCGGCCCTTTTTTTAATTTCTCTAAGGATGATCTGAAGAAAGTGACATTGGAACAGACGCTCAAGCATCCGCGCTGGAAAATGGGCCGAAAAATCACGATTGATTCGGCATCCCTGATGAATAAAGGACTGGAGGTTATTGAGGCAAAATGGTTGTTCAATCTGGATATCGGCCATATTGATGTCTTAATTCATCCCCAGAGCGTGGTGCATTCGCTGATTGAACTCATCGATGGATCAGTTTTATCGCAATTGGGTATCGCCGACATGAGAATACCGATTGCGTATGCTTTGACCTATCCGGATCGTATGATAAATGGCTTGCCTTTATTGAATCTGACTAAGACAGGCCCATTAGAGTTTCACATACCGGATATGAAGAAATTTCCGTGCCTGGGGCTTGCGTATGAGGCGGGACGCATAGGAGAAACGGCTCCTGCGGTATTGAATGCAGCCAATGAAGTTGCTGTTGCCGCGTTTATTGAAAATAAAATTTGCTTTAATGATCTGCCCAAAGTAATAGAAAAAGTATTGGATAAGCATCAGATACAAAGCAATCCATCTCTGGAAGATATCCTCACTATTGATAGCGAGGCCAGAGTACAAGCGGGAAACGTTATTAAAAAGTTAAAGAAAGGATAATAGTTTGGTTACCTTAATTTCATTTATTGTTTTGCTGGGTATTCTGATTTTTGTTCATGAGCTGGGCCATTTTCTGGCCGCACGCATCGGGGGAGTAGGGGTTCTTAAATTTTCCCTGGGCTTTGGACCTAAAATTGTTGGGAAAAAAATAGGGGAAACAGAGTATGTCATTTCCTGGATACCCTTGGGTGGATTTGTCAAACTACTGGGTGAATCCGGTACGGAAGAATTACTGCCGGAAGATGAGGAAAGGTCGTTTTTTAAACAACCAACCTGGAAGCGCCTACTCATTGTGCTGGCGGGGCCGGTTTTTAACTTTCTTCTGGCTATTGTCATTTTCTTTATTGTTTTTATGTATGGACTACCCAACCTCATCCCCGTTATCGGACAGATGTCACCGGGTTCTTCTGCCTTGGAGGCAGGCCTTGTCACCGGTGATAAAATTCTATCACTCAACGACGAAAAGATAACATACTGGGAAGAAATAAAACCAATTATAACAAAGAGTAAAGGCATTGATATTAAAGTAGTTGTTCAACGTGGGAATGAGGAAAAAAACTTCATCGTAAAACCGAAATTGTCCAAGGCAAAGAATATTTTCGGTGAAGAAGAATCGACCTACCTGATAGGTGTCTCGCCTGCAGGTAATGTGGTCATTGAAAGAAAAAATCCCCTGATGGCCCTTGTTTCTTCAGTCGGTAAGACATGGGAAATAAGCAAGTTGACGGTTATTTCCGTCGTAAAAATGATTGAAGGGGTTATATCACCCAGGACTCTGGGCGGACCCATTTTTATTGCTCAGGTGGCGGGAGCTCAGGTCAAAGAAGGTCTTGTCCCGTTTATTCTTTTTATGGCCATCCTTTCGATTAACTTGGGGGTAATTAATTTGTTCCCCATCCCTGTTTTGGATGGAGGGCATATCTTCTTTTATCTCATCGAGTTGGTGACCCGAAGAGAAATTCCAATGAAAATTAAGGAAATATCTCAGCAAATCGGTCTTGTCGTATTATTGATGCTGATGCTTTTTGTTATTATGATTGATATTGAGCGGCTCAACATCAAGCCGATCAATGACGTTTTGAATTTTTTTAAGTAACATGTTGACATTAGCTTTTGATACCTCTTCGAAAACAGCCTCAGTATCCCTGTTACGGGATAAAGCTGTTTTGTATGATACGATTATCAATAAGAGTCTGAACCATTCTGAAGTACTCCTTCCAGCCATCGACGAAGCATGTCTTCTCACGGGTATTCAATTGCCTGAAATTGATTTGTTCGCCTGTACGCTGGGTCCTGGGTCATTTACCGGTTTACGCATTGGCGTCAGCACGCTCAAGGGATTAATGATGGCGACGGGAAAACCGGCGGCGGGTATTTCAACGCTTGCCGCACTGGCTCTCAACGTGCAGAAAAAAGAAAATATGATCTGTTCGATGATGGATGCCGGTCGCGGGCAGGTGTATCTTGCTTACTACCAATATGGCAAAGATGGTGTTTTGAGTCAGCTTGAAGCTGCAAGAGCCCTTGATCCGCAAAGCATTTCTTATTCCTCTGAAGGGGAAGTGATATACGTCGGTGACGGTGCGATTAAATATGCAGATTTGATCAGTTCTTTTTCAACTAAAAACAAAATCGCCTCTGCGGAACAACAATTTATATGCGCTTCAGCCGTGGGAGCTCTGGCGATAGAAAAATATCATCGCAATGATTTGCTTGATTTGGCAACATGTGTCCCTGTTTATTTACGCTCGACAAACGCCGAACCGAAAAAAGAAACGTTACCTTAAGTTCCCGAAAAAAATTCTATCAGGAGCAGGAAAAGGGTTGGGAATATTCATAGCGAAAGCAACGGTTTTCTTTTTAATGGCATTTATAGCATGGCCACATCCGATCCATTCGGAAGATACGCTACAGCGACAGTTTAATAATATCTCGCCCTTATTGAAAACCAGGGCTCCAATCGCGTCTGTTGATGTTAAAAACACTTATCCTCACGACACCGGCGCATTCACGCAAGGATTGTTTTTTCATCAGGGCTGTTTTTATGTATCAACCGGCCTTTACGGGAAATCTTCTTTATCCAGAAAAGAAGTGAAAACCGGGAAAATTTTGCAGGAAGTCAAAATCTCGCCGAAGTATTTTGGCGAGGGCATTGCCTTGCTCAAGAAAAAAATTTATCAGCTGACATGGCAGAATGAAACGCTTCTGATTTATGATGCCCAGTCTTTCAAAGAAATCAGGAAAATAAGTTATCGCGGAGAAGGTTGGGGATTAACCTCTGACGGTAAATATTTGCTGAAGAGCAATGGGTCATCAACCATTACGTTTCATGATCCGGATTTATTCAAAGTGGTTCGCAAAATCCATGTGCATGACGGTGATAGTCCTGTTGGTCATCTCAATGAACTGGAGTTCATCAAAGGTGAAATATGGGCGAATATATTTATGAAAGACTTGATTGTCCGGATTTCCCCCAAAAATGGTGAGGTGACCGGCTGGATTGATTTATCGGCGCTTCGTTCTTATCTTCCCCGTGATGCGCAGGTTGATGTGCTGAACGGCATAGCCTATGATGAAAAGAGAGACCGTATTTTTGTGACAGGCAAATATTGGCCTAAAATATTTGAAATTCAGCTATCCAAGTAAACAGTTTAAAACCTTAATTAACTTGACCATACGTTTTTTTTACATTATAAGCCCCGCAGCTTACAAACATCAGATATTTTTTAGCTTTGGGAGGAAAAAATGAGAATCATATTATTGGGCGCGCCGGGGGCGGGCAAGGGCACGGTGGCCAAACTATTGACGGAATTTGACGGATCCGTGCAGATATCTACCGGCGATATTTTGCGATCCGCCGTGAAAGACGGAAATGCTCTGGGAAAAAAAGCAAAAGAATATATGGATCGAGGGGATCTGGTGCCTGATTCTTTGATAATGGACATCATGGAAGCGAGGCTGCAGGAGCCGGATTGTCAAAACGGATTTATTCTGGATGGTTTTCCGCGGACGATCCCGCAGGCGGAAGAACTCAAAAATCTTCTGGTCAGACGCAATATTAAAATGGATTTTGTCGCCAATCTGGATGTGCCGCGTGACGTCATTCTGGATCGTCTGACAACGCGCAGAACCTGCTGCAACCCGGCCTGTCAGGCGATTTATAATATCAAAAGCAATCCGCCGAAAGAAGATGGCGCCTGCAAGCTGTGCGATCATCAGACCATTCAAAGGGATGATGAAACAGAAGAGGCGATCACAAACAGGCTGGAAACATATAATCAAAAAACCGCTCCGCTCATTGGTTATTATGAAAAACAAGGCCTGCTGAAGACTTTCCTCTCGCTGAGCTCCAAAGATACAGTTGGCGAAATTAAAAAAGCCTTGAAAGTCTGAACCTTCAATAATGCAATGATTGAGTATGAAAAAGAGCTGAATCCGGAACAGTATCGAGTCGTCACAGAAGGAGGCGGCCCGCTTCTTGTTCTTGCGGGAGCGGGAAGCGGTAAAACGCGGACACTGACCTACCGGGTGGCGCATCTGCTGGAATCCGGCATCCGGCCGGAAAGTATTCTGCTGGCGACCTTTACCAATAAAGCCGCCCACGCCATGCTGAATCGGGTAGAGAGCCTTGTCCATTGCTACACTGGAAAAATAATGGGCGGCACATTTCATTCCATTGCCCACCGCTTTCTGAGAAGCTACGCTTTCCGTCTGGGCTATCAAAACAGCTTTTCCATTGTGGACAGCGAGGATGCCCGGCAAATTATTGCATCGGCCATGGCCGAATTAAAAATAGACACCAAACTCACCAAATTTCCAAAGAATAATATCATCGCGGAAATGATCAGCCTGACGCTGAACACCGCGAAGACGCTGGAAGACGTGATATCATCGAAATATCCTTTCTTTTTGCATCTGGGTCCGGAAATTCATCAGATTGCCTGTCTCTACGAGCAGAAAAAGAAAGACCTCTGTGTGATGGATTTTGATGATCTGCTGGTCAACTGCCGCCGATTGCTCCGGGAGCATCCCGACATTCTGCGCACGCTTTCCCAGCGCTTTACGCATGTTTTGGTGGATGAATATCAGGATACCAATATTATTCAGGCTGATATGGTCGATCTGCTGGCCTCCGGCCATCGTAACCTGATGGTTGTGGGGGACGATTCGCAAAGCATTTATTCTTTTCGCGGCGCCAATTTCAATAACATCATCCATTTTCCGGAACGCTATCCCGACTGTAAAATATTCAAACTGGAGATCAACTATCGCAGCACGCCGGAAATACTGCACCTGGCCAACCTGAGTATCAACAATAATGAAAATCAGTTTCCCAAAGAGCTGAAAGCTGTCCGCAACAAGGGGATGAGGCCGGTCATTGTTTCCGCTCAAAATGTTTTAAAACAGGCGGACTTTGTCGCACAAAGGATTGCGGAACTGTCCCGCAGTGGTGTGCCATTCAGTGAGATGGCCGTGCTCTACCGCGCCCACTATCATTCGATGGAAGTGCAGATGGAGTTTGTGAGACGCGATATTCCTTTTGACATTCGTTCCGGCATCCGTTTTTTTGAACAGGCTCATATCAAGGATGTGACATCTTACATGCGGGTATTGGTGAATCCGCATGATGAACTGGCCTGGCGAAGGCTTATGATGATGTATCCTAAAATAGGCAAGGTCACGTTTGGAAAAATCTGGAGCCGGCTTGCCCAACAGGATAATCCGCTGGAGGCGTTGTTGGCGGAAGAGTTTCTGAAAGTCGTACCCAAGCCGGCACAGACAGGCGTTGGGCAGTGTCGAAAGACCTTGCTGTTACTACTTTCGCTTGATGTTCCCGATAGAATACCTGAAAAAATCATCGATCTGCTATTAAACAAAGGCGACTACCGGACTTATCTGCAGGATAATTATTCCGACGCATCCGCGCGCGAAGACGATTTAATTCAGTTGGGAAATTTTGCAGCCAGGTTTGAGAGGATGGATGATTTTCTCAACGAACTGGCGCTGCTCACCAATATGTCCAAAGAAGAAGAAAGAGAAGAAGGGCAGGAGGACAAGGTAATTTTGAGCACGATCCATCAGGCCAAAGGGCTGGAATGGTCTTATGTCTTTCTGATCTGGTGCGCCGACGGCATGATCCCTCTGCAGCGGGCGCTTAAGGAACCAGGAGGAGAAGAAGAGGAAAGAAGGCTTTTTTATGTTGCCGTGACCCGCGCCAAGGATCAACTCTACCTTTGTTCACCCGTGCTGGACTATACACGATCCGCAGGCACGCTGACGCTCAGCCCGTCGCGCTTCATCAGCGAAATAGCGCCTCTGTCGCTAAAAGACGAACAGCGCCCATTTGAACAATGGACGCTGTTCGATGATTATTAAGGACAATCCGGACCGTACCGAAAGTATTAGATGAAACGCCATTTTCCGTTTCTTGGATCAGGCTAGCAAGCATTGAGATGCTGTTCATATAAATCATAAAAGGACTTCAGCATGTCCGGAACGGGTAAATCATAAGGGCATTTCTCAACGCACGAGCCGCAAGCGTCACATTTCAAAACACTTTCCATGGGCAGACTGGAAAATTTAACAGCAACGGCAGGCGACATCCGGTTGGCGATGACCCGGTACCCCATGGCCTGAGTGATCATCACCCCGTTCGGACACGGCTGACAGTATTCGCAACGACGGCAAAACTGCTTGCCCAGCTCGGTCCTATAGCGGTCGATAAGATGGACGTCGCTTTGTGTTGTCTCGTTCTCACGTTTATAAAAGGAGATAACCTGATCTACGGCTTCGACAGAGTCGAAACCCGGAATCGGTATGACATCAGGATGCTGCCGCAAAAATTTGAAAGCGATGTCGGCATTGTCGATCATCCCACCCGCAAAAGGTTTCATCGCCAGGATGCCAAGCCCCCGTTCCCTGGCAACGGCATGGAGCTCGTCTTTTGCCGCGATCTCAATGAAGTTAAAGGGGAACTGAATCGAGCTGAATAAATCTGTTTTAACCAATTTTAGCGCCATCTCCAGGCTGTGAGACGTGACGCCGATGTGACGGATCTTGCCTTTATCCTTGGCGTGCAGCAGCGCCTCCATAGCCCCGCCCGGCGCCATAATGGCTTTCCAATCCGCTTCCCTGGCTACCTGATGCAGTTGATAGAGATCAATATAATCAGTCTTCAGCCGCATCAGGCTTTTTTCAATGTGCTCGGTCATGCCTGCGGCATCACGTCGGATGGACTTTGAGGCAATGGTCACCCGGTTGCGCATGCCATGAAAAGCCGTGCCAATTTTTTCCTCGCTATCCAGGTACATGTTGGCCGTATCGTAAATGGTGATGCCCTGATCATACGCCCGTCGTAATACATTCACGGCCAAATCCTTATTGAGACGAATCAGGGGAATTCCCCCGAATCCCAACTCGGAGACTGTCAAGTCCGTTTTCCCAAAGAGGAAGTAACGCATCAAAAATGTCCTCCCATCCCTAACTCATAACGACCAAATAAACATTTAGGGCATTTTTTTGGTTTTAAACAATCTTTAATGAAAGTTCCATCAACTGCTCGATGCTGACCTTTGACGGCGCATCGGACAATAGACAGGCTGCTTTTTGTGTTTTCGGGAAAGCAATCACGTCGCGAATCGATTCCGCCTTGGTCATAATCATGGTGAGCCGATCCAGACCGAAGGCAAGGCCTCCGTGCGGGGGCGCCCCGTATTCAAGAGCATCCAGCAGAAAACCGAATTTCAGCTTAGCCTCATCGTCGCTCAATCCCAGTGCGCTGAAAACCTGCGACTGTATGTCCTTGCGATGAATACGGATGCTGCCGCCGCCGATTTCCGAGCCGTTGAGCACCAAGTCGTAGGCTCTGGCTCTTACTTTTCCGGGATCGGTAGTCATCAGAGGCAGGTCTTCGATAAAGGGCGATGTGAAGGGGTGATGCGTGGAAACAAAACGTTTGTCCGTTTCCGAATATTCCATCAGCGGAAATTCAGTAATCCAGGTGAAGGCCAGAGCTTCAGGGTCGATCAAATTAAGCTTCTTGGCCAGGTTGATGCGTAAATTGCCCAGGGAGTCGTGAACAACCTTCGGACTGTCCGCGATAAAGAAAATAATATCCCCTTCTTTAGCGTTCATGGCAAGGCCTATGCCTGCCACTTCCTCAGGTTTAAGGAATTTAAAAATGGGCGATGTCCAGTCCGCGGCGTTAATTTTGGCCCAGGCCAGTCCTTTGGCGCCGTAAATGGCGACGAAATCCGCCAGACCATCGAGGTCTTTGCGGGAAAGGCTTGCGGCCTGATCGGCTTTAATGGATTTGATTACGCCGCCGGATGCAGCGACTTCCGCAAACAGCTTGAAACCGGAGTCTTTCACAATTGCGGTGAGATCCACAATTTCCATGCCGAAACGCACGTCGGGATTATCTTTGCCGTAACGGCTGATTGCGTCGGCGTAGGTCAGTCTGGGCAAGGGAAGCGAAAGCTCTTTGCCCATGCAGGCTTTAAATATTGCCGCCATCAGGCCTTCCATCATCTGCATAATATCTTCTTCCGTGATAAAGGACATCTCGACATCAATCTGTGTGAATTCGGGCTGGCGGTCGGCACGCAAATCTTCGTCGCGGAAGCATTTTACAATTTGAAAATAGCGGTCGAATCCGGAAACCATCAGCAGTTGCTTGAATATCTGCGGGGATTGGGGCAGGGCGTAAAACATGCCTTTGGATACGCGGCTGGGCACCAGATAGTCACGCGCGCCTTCCGGGGTGCTTTTCGTGAGAAAAGGTGTTTCGACTTCGATAAATCCATGGTCTTCAAAATAGTGGCGGGTTGCCGAAGCCAGACGACTGCGCAGAAACAGGTTCTGCTGAATGGCCGGACGGCGTAAATCCAGGTAGCGATATTTGAGTCGGATATTTTCCGAGATTTCTTCATCGTCGAAGGAGAAGGGTGGTGTTTTGGATTCGTTCAAGATTTCCAATTCGGAAATGACGACTTCCACCTGGCCGGTAGCAAGCGCCGGATTATCCATCCCTTCCGGTCTTTTGCGTACTTTGCCTTTCACCGCCAGGACATACTCGCTGCGGATTTTATGCGCTTCACCGTGAACGGTTTCGCCCGCTTCCGGATTGAAAACAATCTGGACAATTCCTTCGCGATCGCGCAGATCGACGAAAATCACGCCGCCATGATCGCGCCGGCGGTGCGCCCAGCCCATCAGAATAACTTCTTTGCCGGCATCGGCAATGCTCACAGTACCGCAGTAATGCGTTCTTTTTTCTTTCGTTATAAATTGGCTCAAAAAAGTTTACCTCTCTTTTAAAATATTCGTAACAGCCTCAAGCAGGTGATCCAGAGGCAGGCTTTGCTGATTTTTAGTTTTCATGTTGCGCAGCTCGGCGCGGTTTTCATCAATTTCCTTATCTCCGAAAATCAATGCGTAGGCGCTGTTCAATTTATCGGCGCGCTTCATCTGACTTTTCAGGCTTTTATCGGTATAATCCATGGAAGCGGAAATTCCTGATCTGCGCAGTTCCTGGGTCAGGCCAAAGGCGAATTTTTGTGCGCATGCGCCTAGAGCGGCAATGTATATATCGGTTTGATACGGGGTTTTATCAGTTGGCGGAAGGCAGGCAATGAGCCGTTCCATTCCGATGCCGAAGCCGATGCCGGGCACGTCGGGTCCGCCCAGAAAACTCACCAGACCGTCATAACGGCCGCCACCCGCCAGAGAGTTTTGCGCGCCGAGTGCTCCGGATTTCACTTCAAAGGCGGTTTTCGTGTAGTAATCCAGGCCGCGCACCATTTGGGGATTGATCTCGTAAGGCAGCCTCAGATCATTAAGATAACTTTTAACGGCCGCAAAATGATCCGAGCATTCCGTGCACAGGAAGTTCAATATTCTTGGCGCATCGGCAATGACGGAACCACAGGATTCCACCTTGCAGTCAAAGACGCGCAGCGGGTTGGTATAAATGCGTCTCTGACAATCGGGACAAAGAGCGCTCTCCGATCCTTTCAGAAAATCAACCACGGCTTGGGAAAAGACAGGGCGGCAGGCTTTACAGCCCAGAGAATTAATTTCCAGAGATAGCTTTTCGACGCCTAATGATTGAAGAAAATGCATCAGCAGGAAAATAACTTCCGCATCGGAGGCCGGTTTATCATCTCCGAATGACTCCACGTCAATCTGATGAAACTGGCGGAAACGGCCTTTTTGTGGTCTTTCCCGGCGGAACATGGGCCCAAGAGTAAAAAGTTTGGTGACCGGATCGGATGCCGACAGATTATGCTCGATATAAGCGCGGATAACGGATGCCGTGGCTTCCGGGCGCAGCGTCAGAAGTTCGTCATCACGATCGCGGAAGGTGTACATTTCTTTTTCGACGATATCGGTGGTTTCTCCGATACTGCGTTGAAATAACGCTGTTTTTTCCATGATGGGCACACGAATTTCGCAAAAACCGAAGCATTCAAAAATTTTGCGTGCCGTTAATTCCACCTGATGCCAGGTTGGTGTGTCCTGAGGAAGAATATCTTTAATGCCCTTGATAGCTGTAATTTTTTCCATAGTCATATCCTAAATAAATCGGTAGTTTCTAGCATATCGCCTGAGTGTTCGCAATCAAATATTATTGCGCCTGGCGATTATCAACCTGACTTTTCAGCCAGGGGGTAATGCTGATTTTTTCGCCGTCTGTCAATACTGTAATTGCCCCGTTTTGATCTGTGCGGTAAATAGTGACACCGGCGGATGCGTAACGATTCAGAACCGCCGGATGAGGGTGGCGGAAAACATTATTTTTACCGGCGCTGGCAATGGCATAACGGCAGGAGACGGCGCGGATGAAATCCATGGAGCTGGAACGGATGGAGCCGTGATGCGGCACGAAAAGAATATCGCTTTTCAAATTTTGTCCAGACTGGATCAGGAGAGCTTCAACACGAGTGTTAATATCACCTGTTACAAGAAAGCTTCTGTTTCCATAGGTTATTTTCATAACCAAAGAAGAATCATTGATTTCATCATAGGATGTTTCCTGCTTATTTTGAGCCGGAGGAAGTAAAGGCCACAGGCATTGGAAGTGAACATCGGAAATAATTTCAGACGGAGACTGCGAAGAGAGATGTTTTATTTTTATCTTAGGGTCGGAGATTGTTTTTTCCCAAAGCAGGTACAAATTATCATCCGTTTTCAAACCGGTGCACCATATTTCTTTGACATTAAAGTTATTGATAATATGAATCAGTCCCTGAAGATGATCGGGGTGAGGATGTGTCAATACAACGATATCAATTTTCCCGATTCTTTGAGCATAGAGAAACGGCGCGATAACCGATTTGCCCATGTCGAATGAACTGTCATGAAAGCCGCCGCCGTCAATCAGCATGTTCGTTCCGTGAGGCAATTGAACAAGCGTGGCTGAGCCCTGTCCGACATCGATAGCCGTTATCTTCAGATCGGTGGAATATCTGTCTTTCGTGACAAGATAGGCGGTATTAGCAAGAATCAAGGCCATGGAAATTAGAAGAGCATATTTGATCAACAATGGATGACGTGACGGGAATCCCTTTTGATTATTTTTGTCGCCGGGCGTGATCACCTCAATCAGAAGAAAAATAAAAACGTAGCAAAGCATTATTTCAGCGATGTTAGGTTTTGAGAAGGTGAATGCCGACCAGGACAAAGACGCCAGCCGGTTGATGACCTCGACGGCGATGCCGGTGAAAAATGAAGCAGCTTGAATAAGAAAACCGGCAAGTCCGGTCAAGAAAAGGGACGTCAGAATAAAGAACATAGCCAGAGCTAATGTCAGCATACCCAGGAGGGGCACGGCGATAAGATTGGCAATCAAGGTTACGGCGGAGACACGGTTAAAGTAAAAGACCATGATGGGCAGCGTTCCCAATGTGGCGGCGGTGGACA
>CAYGNV010000007.1:17258-25586 GCA_964351355.1 uncultured Smithella sp. | reverse complement strand
ATAATTCCAGGTAGTTACAAATTGCGACGGGGCTGAAACCGTCGAAGTCAGGAGAAAGAAATTACCCGACCATTTCCATCGAAATCGACGGCAATCTGCTTCCGCCCAATGTTTTGAGCAAACTGGAAATTTTCATGCTCAATGTCAAACGGTTTAAAGGCAAAGGGGACGTTCATTCGATGGTGGAGCGCCAGGGCGCAAAATCTACGGGGATCGACCGGAAGATTATCCGATAAAAAAGCGGGCCGAAAGCCCGCTTTTTTCACCAGAAGCAAAACCATTTATGCCTTCTTCGGAGGCTTAAGCAGCGCAAAAGCCATCACGAACCCGACTACCGCCAGCACCGCCGTGGGATAAAAAGCGAAGGTGTATGATCCGAACACATCTTTGGCTTGACCGGAAATGATGCCGCCGAGAATCGCGCCCAAACCGTAAGCAAAAAAGACCACGCCATAGTTACGGGTGTAATTCTTCAAGCCGAAGAAAGTAACCGTCGATGTCGGGGCAATCGCCAGCCAGCCGCCAAGGCTGAGCCAGAAACCCATAAAGCACAAAGTGTACAGGACGGTATCTCCTTCTTTTGCGGCAATCATCAAAACCGAAACCACAAGGATTATCGCCATATTCAACATGCTCGCATAGCGCGGCGTAATCGTATCGCAAAGCCAGCCGAAAAGCGGACGTCCCACCGCATTGAAAATCGCGAAAATACCAACCAGCGTACCGGCCATTGCGCCGGGAATATTGATAATCTCACTACCTGCCGGTTTCGATATGCCAATGGCCATCAGACCGGAAATTGAACCGATGAGAAAACACAGAGACAGGCTCCAGAAAGTTGACGTCTTGACCATTTCTGCCGGTGTAAAATCTGATGCGGCCACACTGCCCGCAACAGGTTTCCACCCCGCAGGGGTCCAATTCGCGGCCGGAAATCTAAAAGGCAAACTCAAAATCACGAGAATCACGCTAAACCCGATCCCAAAAATTAAAAAGGTTGACCACAAACCAACAGAAGGAAGCAGGATGCCGGCGATTTTGCCTGTAATCAGAGCTGATCCGCCGAAGCCCGCAAGCACCAGGCCAACCGCCAAACCTTTTTTATCCGGAAACCATTTTGCGGCCGTCGCAACAGGGCATCCATAAACCAGACCAACGCCACCGCCGGCAATCACGCCGTAGGTTAACGTCAGCACCCATATATTGGGCGCGATACTCGAGAGTAGCCAGCCTAAGCTCACAAAAATTGCGCCGATCATCATGAGTTTGCGCGGGCCCAATTTTTCCATAATGCGTCCGCCAAAAAACATTGTGACGGAAAATAAAGCCAGAAAAACCATGTAAGGCAGATTCGCCTGAAAAGCTGTTATACCAACATAAGCTTCTCTGATCGGTTTCAAAAAGAGGCTGTACGCATAAACCGCCCCCAAACATACGGTCATAGTAAATCCACAAATGACAAAAAACCATCTGCCGACTTCAGGTTTCATTCCAAATACTTTCATATCATTACTCATTCAATACCTCCTGGTTAATTTAGCAAAAATTGCTCTTTTTGGGCTTTTACAGGTTTACCTTTCAACAGTCAATTAAAAATTATAAAATAGATCGATTTTTCAGACCATCAATTCGTCTTTTTATGGTAGAGAACTTCGCAAGATTATGACATGAAGGAGACCTTCAATTTGACACATGGTCAACCCTTGATCACCGGCATTCTGCTGGCAGGCGGCAAAAATTCACGCATGGGCGCCAACAAGGCGTTTCTGGAAATCGACGGCATTCGTCTGATTGAAAAGGCGCTGAATATTTATCGCCGGATTTTTTCAGAAATTATCATTGTAACCAATGATCCCCTCTCTTATCTGGAATTTACCGACGCAATGCTTGTAACGGATATTTATCAGGAGAAGGGACCTCTGGGGGGAATCTATACAGGACTTTTCTACGCTAAAAACGATTACGCCTTTGCCTGCCCCTGCGACATGCCGTTTCTGAATGAGGATTTCATAGCTTATCTGATCGGGCAGGCAGGCCATCATGATGTGATTGTTCCCGAGCTTGCCGATGGCTATCAGGCCTTGCACGCCATTTATTCGCGCAAATGCCTGCCGTCCATCAAGCGGTTGCTGTTGATGGACAAACTCAAGATCACCGGATTCTACCGGGACATGCGCGTTCTGACGATTGGCGAAGATCAGACTTCCCCGTTCAACAAAGATGGTCGTCTGTTCCATAACCTCAACACGCCTGAGGACATCAAAAAGGTTCACCCCCTTCTGTAGGGACTTGAGGTTCAAGGTTCAAGAATAACGATATATTGCTCCTTGTCCTTTTTTCCTTTACACCTGACGCCTCACACCTTGCCCCTCACGGCGTGCGCCTCGCCGCCCGCGAAGGGGAAATTCTCCAAAGGCAGGCGCTAGTCCACACCACCGTCACCCTTAAATTTATCAATGTAGCCTCTGGCAATATCCTTGTTTGACAGACGGTCCACCTTGCGAAACACCAGATAATGGACGACGCCATGCACAGCCAGTGCAATCAACAGTCCCTCGAAGATGCCTACCTTATAAACCAGAACGCCGCACAGCAAGGCAAGCATCAGCGCGTAAGGGCCATGATGGACCACATGCCTGAGTCCTATAATCATTTTCCAACCGGTAAAAATCATGATGGCCGCGAGCGCGAACTTTGGCAAATATTCCAGATACTGTGAAAAAAAGACGAAGAAAGTGACGACGATGCCAATGATCAGAACAGAAAACTTGGTGTAGGCGCCGGCCAGCCGGTTGGTCGTGCTTTTGGCGAGCCCGTCCAGATTCGTCATGCCCCCGAAAAAACTGGCGCCCATATTGGATATCCAGATGGCCAGCAGGCTGTTGTTGCTGTTGCACTTGCGTTGCAGCGGGTCGATTTTCTCAATGGCGGCGTTGCTCATCACCTGCTCGATCACGTCAATCACGGCCAGCATCATTGCGAAACCGATCGCGTACAGCCAGATGAGCGGACCGTCGAAATTCGGCAGCGGCAGGGCGAGCTTGATGTCCACGTCCTCAATCTGCAGCATCGGCATGGAAACAAACTGCGCCACGATTATGCCCACAATGATAATCACAAAATAGGGAACCGCCGGCTGTTTTGTCTGGAATTTTGAAAATAAGAACAAGAATAAAGCAAAACCGACTGCCGAGATCAGAATCATTTGAATACGCGCCGCATTGAAAAACACGCCTTCCGCCACCTGCTCGGCAGGAATCTCATAGGCAAACTCCAAAAATTTTAACGCGATCTTCAGGCCGACTCCCGCCAGCAGGCCCTCGACGAGATAGTTGGGCACCGCCTGCAAAATGTATTTTTGCAGATTGAATTTCCATATCACAGCCTGCATGCTGGCTGTGAGAAAAACGATGAATGCCATGTTCTGCATTCCGAAGGAGGCTACACCCATGGCCAGCACAGGCGCCAGCCCCGCGGCAACCCCGGGGCTGCCGATGTAATTGCCTGGACGGAACCAGGCATTGATCCAGCCGATAAAACTGGCGAAGGCGACCGTCGCCAGGCCCACCTTGATGGGGTAGTCGGACATAATGGCGATGCCGATGGTCAGAGCCACAGCCATCACGCCGGTAATGATTCCGGCCTGCAGGTCGCGGGCAAAGTACTGGGACTGGAACGCCGCGGAACCCGGCTTGCTCTCTGTTTGGGCGTTACTGCCGCTTACCGGCGAGGATGTATCCATATTCTTACTCATGATTCCTTCCTTGTCTTACCTGTGCTAAAATCCGAACGATCAACATTCCAACGAAAAACAGCCGGTTCATCTCAAAAAATTGAACTGGCTGTTTTGTATGTTTTCAAACCTTAGTATTTTGCTTCCGCTGTGCCGAGCCGCCGATACTGACAAAAGCATCCTCCATCACCACCACCGACACGTGAATCTGACGCCCACACCGGGGGAATCTTTTCATCAGAAAGCTCTAGTCCACGCCGCCGTCACCCTTAAATTTATCAATGTATCCTCTGAGAATATCCTTGTTTGACAGACGGTCCACCTTGCGAAATACCAGGTAATGGACGACGCCATGCACGGCCAGTGCAATCAGCAGTCCCTCGAAGATGCCAACCTTATAGACCAGAACACCGCACAGCAAGGCAAGCATCAGCGCGTATGGCCCCAGATGGACAACATGCCTGAGTCCTATAATCATTTTCCAGCCGGTAAAAATCATGATGGCCGCGAGCGCGAATTTCGGCAGATACTCCAGATATTCTGAAAACAAGACGAAGAACGTGACGACGATGCCAATGATCAAAACAGAAAACTTGGTATAGGCGCCGGCCAGACGGTTGGTCGTGCTCTTGGCCAGCCCGTCCAGATTCGTCATGCCTCCGAAAAAACTGGCGCCCATATTGGATATCCAGATGGCCATCAGGCTGTTGTTGCTGTCACACTTGCGCCCCAGCGGATCGATTTTCTCGATGGCGGCGTTGCTCATCACCTGCTCGATCACGTCAATCACGGCCAGCATCGCCGCGAAACCGATCGCGTACAGCCAGATCAGCGGACCGTCGAAATTCGGCAGAGGCAGGGCTAGTTTAATATCCACGCTCTCAATTTGCAGCATCGGCACGGTAATAAACTGCGCCAAAATCACACCCACAATGATAATCACAAAATAGGGAACCGCCGGCTGTTTTGCCTGGAATTTTGAAAATAAAAACACAAACAGGGCAAAACCGGCTGCCGAAATCAGAATCATTTGGATACGCGCCGCATTGAAAAACACGCCTTCCGCCACCTGCTCGGCGGGAATCTCATAGGCGAACCCCAAAAACTTCAGCGCGATCTTCAGGCCAATACCCGCCAGCAAGCCCTCGACGAGATAATGGGGCACCGCCTTCAGAATGTATTTTTGCAAATTGAACTTCCATATCACTGCCTGCATGCAGGCGGTGAGGAAAACGATGAATGCCATATTCTGGAGGCCGAAAGCGGCCACTCCCATGGCCAGCACAGGCGCCAAACCGGCGGCAATTCCGGGACTGCCGATGTAATTGCCCGGACGGAACCAGGCATTGATCCAGCCGATAAAACTGGCGAAGGCGACCGTCGCCAGGCCCACCTTGATGGGGTAGTCGGACATAATGGCGATGCCGATGGTCAGAGCCACAGCCATCACGCCGGTAATGATTCCGGCCTGCAGGTCGCGGGCAAAGTACTGGGACTGGAACGCCGCGGAACCCGGCTTGCCCGCTGGTTGGGCGTTACCGCCGTTGGCCGGCGAGGATATATCTATATTTTTACTCATAATTTCTTCCTTGTCTTGCCTGTGCTAAAATCCGAACGATCAACATTCCAGCAAAAAACAGCCGGTTCATCAGCAAACGCTAGTCCACTCCAGTAGTATCATGTTTAAGCTTATCAAAGTATTTTCTGACAATGTCCTTGGTTGACATATGGTCGGCCTGGCTAAACACCAGATAATGGACGATGCCATGCACGGCCAGCGCAATCAAGAGTCCCTCGAAGATGCCGATTTCAAAAACCAGAACGCCGCACAACAAGGCAAGCATCAGCGCGTAGGGTCCATCATCGGCGACATACCAAAGCCTCAGAATCATTTTCCAGCCGGTAAAAATCATGATGGCCGCGAGCGCGAACTTCGGCAGAAATTCCAGATACTGTGAAAAAAAGACGAAGAAAGTGACGACAATACCGATAATCAGAACGGAAAACTTGGTATGGGCGCCGGCCAACTGGTTGGTCGTGCTTTTGGCCAGCCCGTCCAGATTCTTCATACCCCCGAAAAAACTGGAACCCATGTTGGCAATCCAGATGGCCAACAGGCTGTTGTTGCTGTTGCACTTGCGCCCCAGCGGGTCGATTTTCTCAATGGCGGAGTTGCTCATCACCTGCTCGACCACGTCAACGACGGCCAGCATCATTGCGAAACCGATGGCGTACAGCCAGATCAGCGCACCGTCGAAATTCGGCAGCGGCAGAGCGAGACGAATGTCCACGGCCTCAATTTTCAGCATCGGCACGGAAACAAACTGTGCCAAAATCACACCCGCAACAATAATCACAAAATAGGGAACCGCAGGCTGTTTATCCTTGAATTTGAAAAATAAAAATACAAACAGGACAAAACCGGCCAGCGAGATGAGAATCATTTGAATGCGCGCCGCATTTAAGAACACGCCTTCCGCCACCTGTTCGGCGGGAATCTCATAGGCGAACTCCAAAAACTTCAGCGCGATCTTCAGGCCGATGCCCGCCAGCAAGCCCTCGACGAGATAATTGGGCACCGCCTTCAGAATGAATCTTTGCAGGTTGAACTTCCATATCACGGCCTGCATGCTGGCCGTCAGAAAGACAATAAACGCCATATTCTGGATACCGAAGGTGGCGACACCCAGCGCCAGAATAGGCGCCAGCCCCGCCGCTATGCCGGGGCTGCCGATGTAATTGCCTGGCCGGAACCAGGCAGTGATCCAGGCGATAAAACTGGCGAAGGCAACCGTTGCCAGACCAACCCTGATGGGATACTCGGACATAATGGCGATGCCGATGGACAGGGCGACAGCCATCACGCCGGTAATGATTCCGGCCTGCAGGTCGCGGGCAAAGTACTGAGACTGGAACGCCGCAGAGCCCGGCTTGCCCGCCGGTTCTGCGATTTTGCCGTCTTCCGGCAAACGGGCATCAACAATCTTACTCATGATTTCTTCCTTTTCTTGCCTGCTAACTTTTGTTTTTTTCACCATTTTCCTGCGTAAGCCGCTTTTTCTCTATTCATTAAAATGTCACACAGTGGCGTGCCCTAACATATTTTATTGCATATTAAAATGGAAATTTAGCATGAAGCATTCATTTTTTTATTCTTTTGCCTGCATAATAAATTCCGCCATATAACCGCCACGCATTTTTCGGTTTCTTCAACAGAACATGAATTGTCAATGACCATATCCGCCAACGCTGCTTTCTGCTCGATGGGCATCTGGCTGTCAATTCTCTTTTGCGCCTCTTGCCTGCCCAGGTTATTGCGCGCCATCAGGCGGTTTAATTGTATTTCGCGGGAAGTTGACACCACCACGGTCACATCGAAAAGAGTCTGTCTTCCTGTCTCAAACAACAGCGGCACTGACGCTATAATGATGGCGTTTTTTTCCCTGCGGGCTATTTTTTCCAGATAGTCATTCCACTCCAGAAATACATAAGGATGAACAATTTGATTGAGAGCGGCCAGTTTTTCCGGTTCGGAAAAAACAATGGCGGCAAGCTTTGTCCTGTCGATTTTTTTGTCCGGCAACAATATACCTTCCCCGAAATACCCGACAACTTTCTCCCATACCGTGCGTCCTGGTTTTTGAACGTTATGAGCCAACACGTCGAAATCAATCGAGTAGGCGCCCCGCCGCACAAACATATCCACCACGGTGGATTTACCGCAAGCGATCCCGCCTGTTAATCCGACATTCAGCATTCTTTATTCTTCCTTTCCGGTAAAATCAGAGGTTTGAAAACCATGAGTTTTTCAGGCCACGCAATACCAATGCATGTTGCCTCAGATACCGGTCATATTATTTACTGTTCAAATTGTATATAATGCGCAGACCTTCCAGCGTGAGCATCTCTTCAATTTTATCAATGCTACTGGCTTCCTGAGCCACAATCCGCGCCAGTCCTCCCGTTGCGATCACCAGAGGTTTTGTTTTGGCCTCTGCTTTCATTCGCGCGACAATACCGTCCACCAGTCCCGCGTACCCGAACATGATCCCAGCCTGAATGGCGCTGACCGTATCCTTGGTAATGATGGTCTTCGGTTTGCTGAATTCAACGCGCGGCAATTTGGAGGCGCGCGCAAACAGCGCCTCGCTGGAAATCACAATGCCGGGCGCGATGCAGCCGCCCATGTATTCGCCTTTGGGCGAAACATAGTCAAACGTCGTCGCCGTGCCGAAATCCACAATGATGGACTCCTTGCGATACTTGTCGAACGCGGCCACCGCGTTGACGATCCGGTCCGCACCCACTTCCTTGGGATTGTCGTAAAATATCGGCATACCGGTTTTAATGCCCGGTCCCACAATCATCGGCTTGATTTTGAAGTATTTCATGCACAGGGGTTCCAGGATATTGAGCATTGGCGGCACAACACAGGAAATGATAATATCTGAAACGGACTTGATTTCCTTGGCGTTCATCCGGCTGGAGTGATACAGATTGGAGATCAAAACGCCGTATTCATCAATCGTGTGATCAATTTCCGTGCGGATCCGCCAGTCGTGAATCAAGTTTTCTCCGTCAAATAAACCAAGAAC
>CAYGNV010000007.1:0-17158 GCA_964351355.1 uncultured Smithella sp. | reverse complement strand
CCGTGCGGATCCGCCAGTCGTGAATCAAGTTTTCTCCGTCAAATAAACCAAGAACCGTATTGGTGTTGCCGACATCAATGACTAACAGCATTTGCATTTCTCCTTTGTCATTTCGAAGCTAAACGAGAAATCTTAAAGATTCCTCGTCATTTCATTCCTCGGAATGACTATTAATTTTTTCTTTTATGACGGTCGCGTCTCCTGCTGAGACGATGATTTCTTTATTCCCGGCGGCAAGAAGAATCAGGGAACCATCATCATCCAGGCCGATGGCCGTGCCGCTCACCGCTTCTTCCTGAAACAGCACCGAAACAGGCTGACCGATCATCGACGAGCAGCTTAGCCATTTTTCCCTGATCGGACCAAACCCGTTTTCAAGGAGCTGCTTATAACATTTTGCCAGATTTTCATACAGGCGAATTATCAATTCCAACCGTGATATTTCATGGCCTGCCTCAATGGCCACAGAGGTGGCAATTTCCTGAATATCCTGCGGAAATTGTTTCCGGTTGATGTTGACATTGATGCCGATCCCCACCACCACAAAATCAATGGCGGCCCCCGCCAGTTTCATCTGCGCCAGAATCCCGCAAACTTTTTTCCCGCCGATCAGCGCGTCATTGGGCCATTTCAGTTGCACTTTACCCGGACAATACAGATCGAGCGTTTCGGCCACGGCGACACCCGTTGCAATCGAAATCTGCGGCGCACGAGCCACTTCGAAATCAGGCCGCAAAATGATGGATGTGTAAATATTGGCCCCTGCCGGTGAATGCCAGACGCGCTGCATGCGACCCTTGCCCGCGCTCTGGCTTTCCGCAATCAGAACCGTCCCTTCCGGCACGCCTTTCATACCCAGGCGAAACGCCTCATCATTGGTCGAACCAATTTCTTCATAGTAATGAAGTTGATGACCGATAAATTTTCCGGCAAGGTTTTGTTTCAGGGATTCTTGATTAAGGTTCATGTTGTTTTGATTTTTACTCGTCTTGCGATTCCACCATCCATCAAAATTAGTGGCTTGGCGCAGCTTTATTCTCTTTGCCTATCGCCCTTTTACTTTCAACGATATATCCGCGGCGCGGACGGAGTGCGTGAGTTCGCCTATGGAAATGAAATCCACGCCGGTTGCGGCAATTGCGGCAACTCTTCGCAGATTGACATTGCCGGAGGCCTCGGTAAGCGCTCGCCCGGCTATAAAATCGACCGCCTTCTTCATGGCATCATTCGTCATATTGTCCAGCATGATAATATCCGCGCCGCATTCCATGGCTTCGCGTACTTCCCGCAGATTTCTGGTCTCCACTTCGATTTTCAACTTGCGCCGCAAATGCTTTCGCTGCGCCAAAACGGCGGCAGTGATGCCGCCTGCGGATTCAATATGGTTATCCTTGATGAGCACACCGTCGTAGAGTCCCGTTCGGTGATTGGTTCCGCCGCCCAGGCGCACGGCCATCTTGTCCAGCACGCGCAGGCCGGGCACGGTCTTGCGCGTATCGAGAATTTTGGCTTTTGTGCCGCTCACGACTTCCACATATTTCGCGGTCAGCGTCGCGATCCCGCACATGCGTTGAAACAGATTCAGCGCGACACGCTCGGCCTGCAAAATATTAGACAGGCTGCCCGCGACTTCGGCAATCACATCACCTTTCTTTGCCCGGCATCCGTCATCAATTAATTTCTTAACTTTGATGCTTTTATCCAAAAGCCGAAATGTTTCTGCAAAGACATCCATCCCGGCTATGACAAAACAGCCTTTGGCAACGGCTTGCGCCCTGCCCTTCTTTTCCGGGTTGACGGTGGCCTGCGTGGTAATATCGCCCGTGCCGATATCCTCGGCCAGCGCGGATTTAATGATTTGTTCTATTTGTCGGGAAACCATCATCCTGCGATCTCTTTGAGTTTCTTCAATGCGCCTTCCAGGGCGTTGAATTTTTCCTGGAAATTTTTTAATTTATCTTCTTCCTTCTGAATAATTTCAGGAGCGGCCTTAGCGCGGAAATCGTGGTTGGCAAGTTTCCTTGCGCTTTGTTCCAGATCCTTGGATACTTTCGCCAATTCTTTATCCAGTCGCGTTTTCTCTCCGGCAATATCCACAATCCCGGCCAGCGGAACAAAAATCTTTGTCGCGCCGATTACGCCGGTCGCCACACCTTTGGGTTCGACCAGATTTATCTCGACAACCAATGATTCCAGATTGGACAAATTCAGAATGTAGTTACTACCCGTTTCAACTATTTTTTTACTCTGCTCCTCTGCAACAGAAATAAAAACTTTTAATTTGTGCGAAGGCGGAATACGCATCTCACCGCGAATATTGCGAATGGAGGTGATGATGCCCATGATCATTTCCATATCTTTTTGGGCCGCTTTCTCATTCCACGCTCCCTGAACAACCGGAAATTTGCTGACCATAATGGAGTGGTCATCACTTCCGTGCAGCGCCTGCCAGAGCTCTTCGGTTACAAACGGCATGAAGGGATGCAGCAGTTGCAGCATGGCGCCGAAAACCTCTTTCATCGTCCGCTGCGTCACCTGCTTTTGTTCGGGGCTGATCTTGCCGTAGAGAGCCGGCTTACTGATTTCCAGATACCAGTCGCAGTACTCATGCCAGATAAAATTATAAATGGCGGCGGAAGCGTCGTTGAAACGGTATTCATCCAGACTGTGCGTGACCTCTTCAATCGTTTCGTTTAATTTCGCCTTGATCCATTTCTCCGGAAGCGAATCCGGTGCGGTCGAGGGCGCGGATTCATCATAATCCGCCAGGTTGTTAAGCGTCAGCCTGGCCGCATTCCAGATTTTATTGACAAAGAATTTGTAGCCTTCAACCCGCTCCGACGACATACGCACATCACGCCCCTGCGCGGTATAGGCGGCAAGCGTAAAGCGAAACGCGTCCGTGCCGTACTGGTCGATCATCACCAGCGGGTCAATGCTGTTACCCTTGGACTTGCTCATCTTCTCGCCTTTTTCGTCGCGCACCAGCGCATGGAGATAAACATCCTTAAAAGGCACGTCTTTCATGACGTAAATTCCCATCATCATCATCCGGGCCACCCAGAAAAAGAGGATATCAAATCCCGTGACCAGAAGCGTTGTCGGATAGAATGTCTTGAGCGCCTGGGTGCGCTTGGGCCAGCCTAACGTCGTAAACGGCCAGAGCGCTGAACTGAACCAGGTATCGAGCACATCTTCGTCCTGTCGGAGTTCCGTGCCGTCGCAAACGGGACATGAAGCGGGATCTGCCGTGGAAACGATCACTTTGCCGCAATTGCCGCAATACCAAACGGGAATGCGGTGTCCCCACCACAATTGCCGGGAAATGCACCAATCGCGGATGTTATTCATCCAGTCAAAATACGTGGCTTCCCACGAAGCGGGAACAATCCTCGTTTTTTTCTTGGTGACGGCGGCGATGGCCTGTTTGGCCAGCGGCTTGATTTTGACAAACCACTGCTTGGACACCATCGGCTCGATGTCCGTCTTGCAGCGGTAGCACTGGCCGACATTGTGCGCGTAAGGCTCCGTGCCGACCATGTAGCCGCCCTTTTCCAGATCGGCAATCACATGCTTGCGGGCCTCATAGCGGTCCTGCCCTTTGTAGGCGCCACCGTGCGCATTGATGATGCCCTGCCCGTCCATGATGGAAATGATTTCCAGGTTGTGGCGCTGGGCCATGGCAAAGTCATTGGGATCGGAACCGGGCGTAATCTTTACCGCGCCGGAGCCGAAATCCATCGTCACATAATCGTCGGCAATAATCGGAATTTTCTTGTTCATTAAAGGCAGGATGACAAATTTGCCGATCTTGTCTTTGTAGCGAGGATCGTCGGGATGGACGGCCACAGCCGTATCGCCCAGCATGGTTTCCGGACGGGTGGTGGCCACGACAATTTCTCCGCCGCCTTCGGCAAACGGATAGCGAATATTCCAAAGGAAACTCTGATCGGCTTTGAATTCCACTTCCAGATCGGAAATGGCGGTGTGACACCGGGGGCACCAGTTGACGACATAGTCCCCCTGATAAATCATATTTTCATTATAAAGCCGCACAAAAACTTCCCGGACGGCTTGGGAAAGGCCTTCGTCCATGGTAAAGCGTTCACGCTCCCAGTCGCAGGAGCAGCCCAGACGCTTGAGCTGATTGATGATGACGCCGCCGTATTTTTCTTTCCACTCCCAGACACGGGCAACAAATTTTTCGCGCCCCAGATCGTGGCGGGATAATCCTTCTTTGAGCAGCTGCTGTTCCACCACGTTTTGCGTGGCAATGCCCGCGTGATCCATGCCCGGCATCCATAATGTGTTATAGCCCTGCATTCTCTTGAAACGAATGATGACATCCTGCAACGTATTGTTTAAGGCATGCCCCATGTGCAGCATCCCCGTCACATTCGGAGGCGGGATAACGATGGAAAAAGCGGGAGCCTCACTTTTATCCTGAGCATGAAAATACTTATTTTTCAGCCAGTAATCGTACAGTCTTTTTTCGGCCTCGGCCGGTTCAAACGCTTTGCCTAACTCTTTTGTTACCATTGAATATTATTCTCCCATCTATAAATACTCGAAAAGGGCTTGCGCCCTTTTCGACTTCAATTTTTCTCGCCTGTCCGTGCTCAAAATTTGAGAGGCGGGACAAAAACCCTCCCGCCTCTCAAATAACTTTGCCAATCCGCCGTTAGTTAAATTTTAACCCTTCTTTAACTTTCCGGATAATCAAAAGAGCGTCCACACCGGCCACAGGTTTAACCGGCGCGAATTCACCAGTCGTCAAATCTTTCGCTTGCATAATGCCCCGGGACGTCACGACCATGACGGCGTTGAAATAAGGCAAGTCCGCCCGCACGTCCGGAAAAGGCGAGCTGGAACCGATAAATTTTGTCGCCAAAGCATTATCGCCTGTCACTTTAATCAAAATATCTTCCAACATCATGGCGTAGGCGGCGCGGGTAATAATTTCGCCGGGGTGATAATTACCGTCGGGATAATTCTCCAATCCGCGCACACCGATTTCCAGTATCCCTTCAATATCCGCTTTCAAGGGATGATCCGCAATATCTTTGGCCGTCACTTTGCCTTGCTTTGCGGTCTGGGCGGCCTTTTCAGGATCTTTGAAAGATGTGTCAAATGTCTTTGGTGTTCTCTTTTTGTATAGAACATCAATCTTTAATTCTTCCATAAATAGGGCGGCGGCGTCCGCACGGGTAATGCGCGTAACCAGTGCAATCTGTTTGCCCGTCACGGAACCGGGCATCGCGCGCTGAACCTTCTGGATAAAATTCCACTCCCTGTCGGCTTGATACACATAATCCGTTTTCAGTTCCAGAACTTTTGCAAACATCTGACCTGCGGCATTAAAGTCATAAGCTTGCTTATAAGCCATGCCCATAAAATAATAGGCGGCGGAATGCTTCGGATCGATTTTCACCGCCGCATCAAATTCATCCACGGAAAGATCCAGCCATTTCTTTTCCAGTTTGCTTTGCGTATAGAAACGGATATAGCCGACCTTGCCAAAAAGGATTTCATCATTCGCATTAGCATGCTTGGCCCCTTTTTGGAGACTACCCCAAGCGCCTTTAAAATCAGCCGGCGTTATATAAGTTTTGACCAGTCCGATGCCGGTATGGGCCTTGGAATATTTATTGTCTAATTCCAAAGCCAGTTCAAATGCTCTCTGAGCGTCAGCATACTTTTCCTGATCTAACAGCTTTATTCCTGTAAAGACATGATGTCCCGGAGTATCCAGTTGGCCTACCGGCTGCCGGGCTTTGGGCCCGCAGGCAACAATCAGTAAAACAGCCGCAAATAGCATGATAAGCGAAAAAATATTATTCCTTCTATCGTCATGAAACATATTCTGCTCCTTTCTTTTTCTAAAAAGGTTTTCCCCTTAAATATTTTCCCGATTTTGCGTTAAAATTCATCTTATAACTAGCTTTAGTGCTGTTTTAAGTCAAGTCAATATTGATGACTGCCCCAATTGATTCCGGATCGTTTTTTGCCGATAAATCAGGGTTATTTTTCCAATGTCTTCTTCCTGTCCAGGAATATCTCAACGGTTTTTCTGATGGCCTCAAACTGACCCGGAGCAAACCAGTTGATGGCTTTGTCCGCCGAAAACCACGTCAACTGTCTTTTGGAATATTGCCAGGTCTCGCGGTTGATCAAATTCAAGGCCTGCTCCCAAGGATACCGGCCCCGGATAAAATCGACAACCTGCTTGTATCCCAGGGATTGCAGGGCTTTTAGTTTTTCGCTGTACCCACGATTCAGCAGCTCACGCACTTCCTCGACCAGCCCCGCTTCCAACATCCGCAAGGTTCTAAGGGCGATTCTCTTTTTCAACTCGGCGCGTTCGATGGAGAGGCCGATTTTGCAGGCATCATAAGGACAATCGGCAAACGCATGTTTTTGCTGCAAAGCAATGATGGACTGGCCGCTTTGCTCCAGAACCTCCAGCGCCCGGATGACCCGCACGGAATCGTTGTGATTGATACGCCCCGCCGCCTGCGGATCTTTTTCGCTGAGGAGCCCGAAAAGATATTCCCGGCCGTGACGATCCCGAAGTTCCCGATAATAATTGCGAATATTTTCATCGACCGGCGGCGTGGCGATGATGCCCTGTAAGAGCGCCCGGATATACAAGCCCGTTCCGCCGACCACAAAAACCGGTTTGGATTTTCGCGCTATTTTTTCAATAATCGCCCTCGCCTGCTCGGCATAGACGGCGGCGTTGTATTCTTCATCCGGATCCACAACGTCGATCAGATGATGCATCACCCTCATCCGTTCTTCTGCGGTGGGCTTAGCCGTACCGATATCCAGAAAACGGTAAACCTGCATGGAATCGGCGTTGACAATTTCCCCACCGAAAGTCTCCGCCAGTTCAAGGGCGAGTTCGGTTTTCCCTGTCGCCGTGGGTGAACAGATGACAAAAAGAGGAATCTTGGGCATCTTATTTCCGTTTAAACATTCTTTCAATTTCATAGAGGGAAAATTGCACGCTGATCGGGCGTCCGTGCGGACAGGTTTTATTAAAGGGTGTGTTCTCCAGATCACGGCATAAAGCGGCGACTTCCCCGGCGGAAAGAACCGCATTGGCCTTGATCGCCGCCCGGCAGGCCAGAAACGCCAGTATCTTTTCTTTGCGTTCTATAAGCGATGGCCATGCCTGCCCGTCGCCCAGTTGATCGGCCAGATCGGAGATGATATCGCACGGCGGGACATACGGCAGACTCGCGGGCAAGGCCTTCACCAGGATTGCATCGCGGCCAAATATTTCCAATTCCAGACCGATGTCGGAAAGCATGGGCAGCGCGCCTTCAAAGAGACTGACCTGCGCGGGGGTGAGACTAACCACCTCCGGCATCAACAGGGGTTGACTGATCACCTTCTCTGACGTGGCCGCCTTTAAGCGCTCCAGGATAATCCGTTCATGCGCCGCGTGCTGATCCACCAACATCACGCCATGGGCTCCCCCGAAAACCAGATACGTATCGGCAAACTGTCCCAGATATTTTCGATCCGCAAACGTGATGTTTTCCCCGCAGGAAACCTCTTCAACGTGACTGGGAACATCTGACGGATTTCCCGCGCGGGCAAACAAATCATCGTCAATGGCCTGCCGTAGATTCTGCCGCGAAAATATTTCACGCGGCCGTTCCGAAGAGGCATAAGACCCTTGAGGCCTCCAGAATCCGGAGGAAGCGGATGTTGTTTCGCGTGGCGTTAAACGATAAGCAAAAGCATCTTGAGACGTCTGCGCGGAGGCCAAGCGATGCGCCACCGTTTTGGAAATCAGATCGTAAATCTCGCGGGAATTCCGGAAGCGCACTTCCATTTTGGCCGGATGAACATTAATATCGACCTCTTCGCCCGGCAGATCGAGAAATAAAACAGCCGCGGGATAGCGGCGCGGTTCGATCACCTGCCGGTAGGCCGCAAGCGCCGCGTGCGTCATGCTGTTGTCCCGGATAAAGCGCGAATTGACAAACAGAAAAATGCTTTTAGCGTTGGATTTCGTAAATTCCGGCGTTGAAATAAAACCCTTGATCCGGACATTTTCCCCTTGCCCACTTATCGCGAGGCAATGGCCGGTAAAATCATTCCCCATGACCATGGCGACACGTTCAGAAACATCTCTGGCAGCAGGCGCTGCAAACACTTCCCTTCCATTGCCCGTCACAACAAAGCGGATTTCCGGATGCGCCAGCGCCAAACGGGTGATCGCGTCGAGGCAAGCGCTTTGCTCGGTGGCTTCGGTCTTGAGAAATTTCCGGCGTGCCGGCACATTGGCAAATAGCTCCGTCACCGTGATTTGCGTTCCGGCAGGCGTGCCCGCCGGAGATATTTCAGAAATACAGCCTGCCTCGGCCACCGTTTTTGTTCCCTCCGGATCGTCGGGGCGGCGGGTCAGCATCTCCACCCTGGCTACGGACGCGATGCTGGCCATCGCCTCGCCGCGAAACCCGAAGGAACCGACATAATATATATCATCCAGTTTCGAGATTTTGCTGGTGGCGTGCCGCTCAAAAACCAGGGCCGCATCTTCGCGTTCAATGCCTGATCCGTTATCCACAATTCTGATGGATTGACAACCGCCTTTGGTGAGTTCGACGCGGATATCGCGGGCTCCCGCGTCGATGGAATTTTCGACCAGCTCCTTGACAATCGACGCCGGTCTTTCCACCACTTCTCCGGCGGCAATCTGGTTGGCTACCTCTTCGGACAGAACAACAATGCGCTTAGACAAACTCTATTCCTTTTCAGTCGTAGTTCTTGCGGCTCCACAGAAAAAAGCCGCAGCCACCAAAGCGTTTGTGACTGCGGCCCGTTTATGTCATGTGGTGTTTCCGGTTTAATCCAGAACGATCATGACCCGGCATTTTTTCATAAAAGATGCATTCTCCGCAGAAGCGCGAATCTGCCCGGCATCGGCATTGCTGATAATCAGATCGGATTTACCGGGGCCGCCGGTGCTCATCGCTTTCACCGTTACGGGGTTAGCCGTTACGCGCTGATTACTCTGAGCCGCCGTGAGGTCGCGTGCGTATCCGCTCATACCCTGCTGGACGGCGTATTCACGATCCACATTGGCGGAACCATAAACTTCTTTGCCACTTTCATCATAGATGCGCGGTGACATGGCCGGACGCGCTCCAATGCCGCGGGCGTCAACCACTAACCCGGTATAGGTCACCGGAGGAGGGGGAGCAGTCACAGCAGGCGCAGGGGCTGCGGGTGCAGGAGGAGCAGGCGCTGCCGGTTCGGGCGGTGAAACTGATTTCCGTTTTTCAATAGCCAGCGGGACCATGATCTGCGACAAATTCCCATAAAGCGGCATTCTCAGCCTGACTTCCACGGTGCCGTCGGACATGTATTGCTGATCGACAACTTGTGCGCCTTTAATCAATCCGTCAACTTGCGTGTTGATGACGTCGCTCTCCACGGTAAAATCTTTGATAGTGGTTCTGGAATCAACCTGAACGCCTTTGGTTATTTCCAGCAAATTGCGATAAGCATCTAACTTCGCCGCGCGCAAAGCCATGGGCCGGACGGTTGCTTTACCAACGCTTCTATCCGGCGGCGCGCCGATGCCGACCGCTTCAATATAGCCTGCCGACCAATTCACCGAACCCTGGCCTACTTTTTCTACCCATTCGGACATGCTGACCGCCTTCTGACAAAACCCTGTCGATGCCCATAAAAAAACTATTCCCGTCAGAACCGCCATGAAAACGAATCTTAACTTCATATTATCCTCCTTTAGTTATCGTCCAAATAACAATCAAATCTATAAATTTGTAAGTAAAGTAGCAAAATATTCTCCATGTTGCAATAAGAATTCCGTGAGAATCTATTCATTTTACCCACCAAGAGTTATGCTTGAAAGTCCTATGTTTATGTGATAGTTGACTGCGTCTGATCCGGCATATCAGTATAATTCGTAGGGAACGGTCGCGATAACCTAACCACCTAATCACCTAAAGGTGACACGAGGTGGCCCGATGTCATAAGCCGTTCTCTATATTGAATGATAAATCACGGTTTAACCGCTATTTTTTTTAAGAAAACAGGAGTAACAGGAAAATGGATTACAAACAGACATTAAATCTTCCCCAAACGGATTTTCCAATGAAAGCCAATCTGGCGCAGCGTGAGCCGGAGATGCTTAAAAAGTGGGAAGAAATGAACATTTACAAGAAAATCCGGGAAACGGCCAAAGGCAAGAAGCCCTATATCCTTCATGACGGCCCTCCCTACGCCAACGGCCATATTCATCTGGGCACAGCGCTCAACAAAATTATTAAGGATCTTGTCATCAAAGCTAAAAATATGGCCGGCTTTGACGGCGTGTATGTGCCGGGCTGGGATTGCCACGGCCTGCCCATCGAACACCAGGTCGATAAAGAACTGGGCGGCAAAAAATCGGGGATGTCGCAGGTGGAAAAGCGCCGCGCCTGCCGCGCGTATGCCGAAAAATTTGTAAGCATCCAACGTGAACAATTCAAACGACTGGGCGTTTTCGGTGAATGGGAAAATCCCTATCTGACAATGGCCTATCCTTATGAGGCCGCGACGGTTAATGAGTTTGGCAAGCTCTATCTCAACGGCAGTGTTTACAAAGGAAAGAAGCCCGTTTACTGGTGCGCTTCCTGCAAGACGGCACTCGCCGAAGCCGAAGTCGAATACGCGGATCATTCCACACCCTCTATTTATGTAAAGTTCGCTTTTGATTCCGATATCAGTCAGGCTCTGCCGAAACTGGCCGGTCAGAAAGTGCATATGGTGATCTGGACGACCACGCCCTGGACGATTCCCGCCAACCTCGCGATTGCCGTGAAGGAAGACTTCATCTACGCCGCTGTTAAGATCAACGACAACGTGCTGATTGTCGCCAGGGACATGCTCGATTATTGCATGGACGCCTTCGGCTATCGCGGCAAGTCTTACGAAATTCTCGACGAATTCAAAGGCGACGTGCTCGAAGGCCAGAAATGCATGCATCCGCTGGCAAAAAGACACAGCGTGTTGATTCTGGCGCCGTTTGTCACGCTTGCAGCCGGAACCGGCGCTGTGCACATCGCGCCCGGCCACGGACAGGAAGACTATGAAATCGGTCTGGTGTATGGCCTCGACAACTACGCGCCGGTGGACGACGCAGGCAAGTTTACGGAAGATGTCGAACATTTTGCCGGTCAGTTCGTGTTTGATGCCAACGACAACGTCATAAAAAAGCTCGACGAAGTCGGCGCGCTGATGGGACACGTTCGCATGCAGCATTCCTATCCGCACTGCTGGCGCTGCAAGAAACCCATCATTTTTCGTTCCACCGAACAGTGGTTCATCTCGATGGAGAAAAACGATCTGCGCAAAAAGGCATTGGCGGCCATCAATGAAGTTCAGTGGATTCCCACCTGGGGACGCGACCGCATCTACGGCATGGTGGAAAATCGTCCCGACTGGTGTATTTCCCGCCAGCGGCTGTGGGGCGTGCCGATCACCGTTTTCTATTGCGCAAAATGTAAAAACGAAGTGCTGACCCAGGAAATTCTGGATCATCTGGTGGGACTGGTGGAAAAAGACGGCGCGGATATCTGGTTTGAAAAAGAGCCGCATGATCTGATACCCAAGCATACCCTCTGCCCGCATTGCCGCCACACGGAATTCACCAAGGAAGCAAATATTCTCGATGTCTGGTTCGACTCGGGCGTCAGCCACGCGGCGGTTCTGGAAAAAAGGCCGGACCTGCATTCGCCCTGCGACATGTACCTGGAAGGCTCGGATCAGCATCGCGGCTGGTTCCATTCTTCCCTTCTGGAATCCGTGGGAACCCGTGGACGCGCGCCTTACAAAAGCGTGCTGACACACGGCTTCGTGGTCGATGGCGAAGGCAAGAAAATGTCCAAGTCCGTCGGCAACGTTATCGGCGCAGAAGAAGCTATCGCCAAATACGGCGCGGAAATTTTGCGCCTGTGGGTAGCGGCGGAAGACTATACCGACGACATCCGCATCTCCGAGGAAATTCTCAAACGCTTGATGGAGGCGTATCGCCGCATCCGCAATACCAGCCGTTTTATCCTGGGGAATATGTATGATTTTAAACCGGACACGGACAGCATCGCCTATGAGCAGATGCTGGAAATGGATCAGTGGGCGCTGCATCGTCTGCAGGAAGTGATCAAACGCGTTACGGAAGCTTACGAGCGCTATCAGTTCCATGTGGTTTTCTACACGCTGTATAACTACTGCACGGTGGATTTGAGCGCTCTGTATCTGGATGTTCTAAAAGACCGGCTTTACACCAACAAGGCCGCCTCTGTGGCGCGCCGCTCCGGCCAGACTGCCATGTTTACGATTTTGAATGCGATGACCAGATTGCTGACCCCGATACTCACCTTCACGGCTGAAGAGGTATGGGCGGCACTGCCTGCCTGGCCCGGCAAGGAAGAAAGCATCCATCTGGCGCAATTTCCGCAGGTCGATGAAAAATATTTCAACGCTGATCTGGGCGAGCGCTGGAAAACCATGATTGAAGCGAAAAGCGAAATCGCCAAAGCCGTCGAGCAGGCGCGCAAGGAAAAAGTCATCGGCCATTCGCTTGATGCCCGCATCAGCATTGCCGCACCGGACAAAATGCGCGCCTTGCTGGAAACGCACCCCGAAGAATTGCGCGCGCTTTTGATCGTCTCGCAGTTGCAGATCATCGATGAGAAGGATATAATCAAGCCCTATATTAGCGAGGAAATTAAGGGTCTGACGGTTGGCGTGGAAAAAGCGCGCGGCACGAAATGTGAGCGCTGCTGGATTTACGAAGAGTCGGTCGGCGCGAGCGCGGAACATCCGACAGTTTGCGGCCGCTGCCTTCCGAATTTGTAAAGGAGAACTTTTTGAAAAAAAATCTTTTTATTTTTTTTCTGGGTGCGGCGGTCATTATCGCGCTGGATCAGATCACCAAATCGGCCATCACGTCCCGATTTGCGCTCTACGAAGTCTATCCGGTGATATCCGGATTCTTTA
Source organism: uncultured Smithella sp. (assembly GCA_964351355.1). Lineage (GTDB taxonomy): Bacteria > Desulfobacterota > Syntrophia > Syntrophales > Smithellaceae > UBA8904. The sequence goes on along the minus strand of CAYGNV010000007.1, from coordinate 4,132 downwards.
ATCTGGTCTATGTGATGAACCCAGGCGCAGCGTTCGGATTTCTCGCCAATGCCTCCGAAACCTTCCGCTATATTTTCTTCACCGGCATCACGATTCTGGCCGCGGGGTTGATCATTTATTATCTGGTCAAGAGCAATCCCCGCAACCTGTTGCTCTTGGGGGCTCTGACGCTGATCTTCAGCGGCGCGGTCGGCAATTTGATCGACCGGCTGCGCTTTGGCGCGGTGGTCGATTTTCTGGATGTCTATATCGGAACAGCGCACTGGCCGGCTTTCAATGTCGCGGATTCCGCCATTACGGTGGGCGCGATATTGCTGATCTGGGAAATGATTCTCAACCGCAAGGACAAACAGGTCGAATCAAAATGAGTTTTGACCTTCATTTTGAAGGATACGCATGAAACTCTATTTACTTCTCAAAGCTTTCTTTTCCCGGCATCTGACACCGACAAGAATTTTTGTCCTGAGCTTTGCTTCGTTTATTGCGCTGGGCGCGCTCGCGTTGTGGCTTCCCGCGTCTGCATCCGGAAAATCCTTGCGGTTTATCGATGCGCTCTTCACATCCGCGTCCGCCGTATGCGTCACGGGCCTGTCCACGGTGGATATCGGCCGGGACCTTTCGCTTGCCGGGCAACTGGTCACGCTTGTGCTTTTCCAGGTGGGCGGCCTGGGTATCATCACCTTCTCCGTTTTGTTGTTTTCGCTGATGGGCCGGGGCATTTCTTTTAAAGGCCGGGAAATTACCCAATCCGCTTTCCTGCATAGCCCCCGGAATGATTTTTATTCAATCATCAAAAAGGTCTTGCGCTACACTTTTATCATCGAAGGCATCGGGGCGCTGGCTTTATTTCTGCATTTTTGTCAGGAATTCCCTGTTATTCAGGCTGTTTATGTTTCCCTGTATCACGCCGTATCCGCATTCAACAACGCCGGGTTTTCTTTATTTCCAGACAGTTTGATGAGATACCAAAGCAACATCCTGATTAATGTTACGGTTATGCTTTTGATTGTCATGGGCGGAATCGGTTTTATCGTCCAGCAGGAAGTTTTCGCCAAGTTTCGCGGGGGGGGGAAGAAGCTGTCGCTCCATACCAAGATTGTTTTGATAACAACAGCCGCATTGATCCTTCTGGGCGCGGTCTGTTTTTATTTTATGGAAATGAATAACGCACTCAGAGGCATGACGATGAAAACAGCGCTGTTGTCGTCATTTTTTCAGTCCATCGCCGCGCGAACAGCCGGCTTCAATACAGTGGATATAGGTATTTTAACCAACTCGACGCTGCTGGTCATCATCATCCTGATGTTTATCGGCGCTTCGCCCGGTTCTACAGGCGGCGGGGTCAAGACAACCAGTTTTGCAATTCTGACGCTGCTGATTGTCAACCGCATGAAAGGCAATGAAAATGTCAACATTGCCAACCGCACCATTCCGCCGGAGCTTGTAGATCGCACCATTTCCATCATTTTCGCGTCGGCTATTATTATCGGTGTAATTACCGCCGTACTTTTGTTTTTCAGCGGCGCCAGCGGGGCGCCACTGGCCAGCCGCTACCAGTTTATTGAATATGTATTTGAAACGTTTTCCGCCTTCGGCACCGTGGGCTTGTCGATGGGTGTAACGCCGAAACTCAATGACATCCAGAAATATGCCATCATTGCGATGATGTTTATCGGCCGTGTCGGGCCTTTAACGCTCGCCTTTGCCTGGTATTCGGCAAGGAAAAAGGGCATTACGTATGCAGAAGAAACCATTATGGTCGGATAATTTACAAGGAGGAACCAAATGAAAAGAGCTGTTGTCATCGGGCTGGGCATTTTCGGTTATCATATCGCGCGCACGTTGTTTGAAAACGGTTTTGAAGTCGTGGCGATCGATAAAAATAAAGATGTCATTCAGAAGATCCGCGATTATTCCACCAAAGCGGTGCTGGCGGACGGAACAGATCAGGATGTCATGGATGAGATCGGGATTGGGGAAGATGACATCGCGATCATATCCTTCGGTGAAGATCTCGCCGCGGCGACTTTAATCACGCTGCATCTGAAACAAATGAAAGTGAAAAACATCATCGTCAAAGCGCCCAACGAAGATCATAAAAAGATTCTGGAAAAGGTGGGTGCAACGGAAGTCATCATTCCGGAAATGGATGTGGCCAAAAAGCTCGCCAAAAGTCTGGTTTCACCCAACGTCATGGATTATATTCCCCTGTCCGACGATTACCTGATTTTTGAATTGGCGCCGCCCAACAGTTTTCTGGGGAAAACACTGGCCCAACTGCAATTGCGCAACCGGTTCAACATCGAAGTCATCGCCGTTCGCGACGTGATAGCCGATCATATTCATATGGTGCCGCATGCTGATTTTGTTGTTAAAGATGGAGAAGTGCTGGTGGTCATCGGCAAAGAAAAAGATATCGGCAAGATAAAATAATCATCGATCCCGCTTACCTCAGCAGGCGCACCTCCGGCATTTTGCCGGTCTCCATGCAATATTTTTTAATTGGCAAACAAAAAGCGTTATGTCATAGTAACGTCAAAGGTTATATTATATTTCTTGATGCTCAGGAGTGATCCGATGAACAAATCCTATATTCTCGCTTTGGATCAGGGCACCACCAGTTCTCGAGCCGTCATTTACAACCGGGAAGGCGTCGCGGTTAAAATCGCACAAAATGAATTCACACAAATCTATCCCCGGCCCGGCTGGGTGGAGCATGATCCCATGGAAATCTGGGGATCGCAGCGCGGCGCCGCAAGCGAAGTGCTGGCCACCACCGGCATTGCGCCTGAAGAGATCGCGGCCATCGGTATTACCAATCAGCGTGAAACCACCATCGTCTGGGACAAAGCCACGGGCAAACCTGTCTATAATGCCATTGTCTGGCAGTGTCGCCGAACTTCCACCATCTGCGACGAGCTGAAAGCCGCCGGAATGGAAGATTACATCCGGGAAAACACCGGGCTGGTGCTGGACGCCTATTTTTCCGGCACCAAATTGAAATGGATCCTCGATCATGTTGAAGGCGCCAGAGAAAGAGCCCAAAGGGGCGAACTGCTTTTCGGCAATGTCGATACCTGGCTCATCTGGAATCTCACCCGGGGAAAGGTTCATGCCACCGATTACAGCAATGCATCGCGTACGATGCTTTACAATATCAAAGAACTTAAATGGGACGACTATGTTTTAGAAAAACTCGATATTCCCGCCTCCATGCTGCCGGAAGTAAAGCCGTCCTCCGCTGTTTACGGGGTTACTGATGCGCGGGTTCTGGGCGCGGAAATTCCCATTGCCGGGGACGCGGGCGACCAGCAGGCAGCGTTGTTTGGTCAAGCCTGTTATACGCCCGGCATGGTCAAAAACACTTACGGCACCGGCTGTTTCATGCTTATGCTGACCGGTGAAAAGCTCGCCCATTCCCAAAACGGACTTCTCTCAACCATTGCCTGGGGAATCGACGGCAAAGTGGAATACGCCCTCGAAGGCAGCATCTTTGTGGCCGGCGCGGCGATTCAGTGGCTGCGCGACAGTTTGCGCGTCATTTACGACGCGCGCGACAGCGAGTATTTCGCCACAAAAGTTTCCGACACGCAGGGCGTTTACGTTGTGCCCGCTTTTGTGGGGCTGGGCGCGCCGTATTGGGATATGTATGCCCGCGGCGCCATTGTCGGACTCACCCGCGGCGCCAACCGTAATCACATCATCCGTGCCACGCTGGAATCCATCGCCTATCAGACGCGCGACGTTCTGGAACTGATGCGCGCCGAATGCGGCATTGATTTGCGCGAACTGCGCGTGGACGGGGGCGCTTGCGCCAACAATTTCCTCATGCAGTTCCAGGCCGATATTCTGGACGTGCCGGTCGAGCGCCCGGAAATTATTGAAACGACGGCGCTGGGGGCAGCCTATCTGGCAGGACTGGCTGTCGGATTCTGGAAAGATCAGGCATCCATTGCCGAAAGACGAAAAATTGATCGCCGCTTCCAGCCCATGATGGACGAGGAAAAACGGCAAAAACTATACGGCAGATGGAAGAAGGCGGTTGAGCGTGCCAGGGGCTGGGAAGAAGAGTAAGTAGCTCATGGCTCATGGCTCATGGCTCATGGCTCATGGCTCATGGCTCATGGCTCAT
>CAYGNV010000006.1:1901-27471 GCA_964351355.1 uncultured Smithella sp. | reverse complement strand
CATTGGGACTCTGTGAACAACGAATGATAGCGGGTGCTCGATGACAGATCAACAGATATGCCCGACGTGCGGATCCGCGCAGGTCCAGAAATACGGCAAAACATCCAGCGGCGAGCAGCGGTATCGATGTTTAATTGAACAATGCCGCCGACAGTTCGTCCCTGGCGCTGATCACCTAATCACACCGGAAGTAAAAGCGCTTGTGTTGCGCATGATCGATGCAGACATTCACCCGCGCAAAATATATCAATCAGTCAACGCTGACGGCGTTGAAAACATATCACTGCGATGGATTTATCAATTGAGGCGAAAGGTTATTAATGACAGAAACCAAGGATGAAATCAGGCAGCAGGTTCAAGAGCGCGTGGCTGCGGAAGCCGCGCAGATCCCGGCGGCAAATGACGAACAGAAGATTGACAGCAAGTTCATCAACCAGTGTTTATTCTCTAATTCCATGGGTGATGGCCTTCTATATTCCGCGCTTTTCCGTGATACGTTCCTGTTCTGCAAGAGCCAGAAAGAGTGGTATAAATGGACCGGGCATTTCTGGAAGCTCGACGTCATGGATGAAGCCCTGGCCGCCGTTGATGATATCGCTAAGAAATTCCTTGAGGAATACAAAGCAATATCTGAACGCATCGCCGATGCCGTGGCAGCCGGAGCGGATAAGGACGAAACCAACAAGCAGCGCAAAAAATGTGACAAACTTTTAGAGCGTGTCCGTCAACTGCGCGGCGACAACCGCCGGACAGCAACGCTCAAATTTGCCCACACCATAGAAAACCCGATTGCTATCGCCGGGGAAGAATTCGACCTCAAGCCCATGCTTTTCCCTTGCGCCAATGGCGTCATTGACCTGACGACCGGCAAACTCAGGCCCGGCCGCCCATCTGATTACCTATCCTTGGCCAGCCCGGTCGAATTCAAGGGCATTGATGAACCGGCGCCGCTCTGGGAAAGGTCCCTACTGCAAATATTCAACTGCGATAAAGAAGATTCTGATAGAGCCATGGTCGAATATATGCAGCGGCTTTGCGGTTATTCCATGACAGGACTGGTGCAAGAAAAAGTCTTCCCTGTCTTATACGGGAAGACCGGCTGGAATGGCCGTAGTCTGATTGTCGAGACGATCAGCCACGTCATGGGATCCCTGGCCGGATCCATCCCGTCAGAAATGTTGCTCACCCAGAAGTTTTCCAAGTCATCATCCGGGCCATCACCGGACATCATGAGTCTCAAGGGTATTCGATTCGCCTTCGCCTCCGAAATTGACGAAGGCCAGCGATTCAGCGCCGCCAAGATTAAATGGTTGACCGGCCGGGACGAATTGCAGGGACGCTGGCCGAATGACAAGCGCCCGATCCGCTTTGACCCCACGCATAAGTTATTCGTCATGACCAACACACAGCCGGAGGCCCCGCCGAATGACAAAGCCTTCTGGGAGCGCCTGCATTTAATTCCTTTTGACATCAGTTTTGTCAACCGCGAGCCGCAAGACGACCATGAGCGCCGCGCCATCCTCGACCTGGACCGGCAAATTCGCGCAGAAGAGTCCGGGATCCTCGCCTGGCTGGTGCGCGGCTGTCTGCTTTGGCAGCGCGACGGACTGAATCCGCCCCGTTCCATCCTGGAAGCGTCGGAAGAATACCGCCGCCGGGAGGATCTGTTGGCCGACTTCATCGATGAATGCTGCATCCTTGAGCCAGGCGCAAAAGAAAAAGCACAGAAACTCTATGCGCGGTTTGTGACCTGGTACAATGCCAACATCGGAACAAAGGAATGGACCGGAACACGGTTCGGAAAGCAGCTCACCATGAAATTCAACAAGACCAAATCCGAGGGTTGTTTGGTTTACCACGGCATAGCATTAAAAGACAATCAGGGAGAGATGGAGGCTTAAAGCAATTATTTTGAATTTATTAAAAAACATTAAACCAAAAGAGAAAATTAAAACAAACCATCACACCATCACCGGAAGTGCGGGAGGGTTTGAAAAAAAGCGTGATTTTTACACAACACACTTAAGCATCCGTAAAGATTCAGGGATTGACGGTGATAGTCTGGTTTGTGGTTGTTTTCACGGGGAGGGTGGAGAGTTCAACCTATATAACTGCCGGAGTGGTTTTAATTAATATCGCTTAACAGGGTTAATATATAAAAACCCTCACACCCTCCCCAGACAGAGGATAGGTATTTATATAATTTAAAAATAATAATAATAATAAATAGTTAAAAAAAAGAAGAAAAAAAGGAAAAAAGAAGAAAATCATTTAAAGATTAATAATATTGGATAGATAAATTATTTTGGGAGGGTTTGAAATCAATACACTGGACCTGGCTTCAAAAAAAACAAATCTGAAAAAAGCGGCGTCAACACATGGTGGCGAGTGGCATGGTCCATGTCCGGAGTGTGGCGGTAATGATCGCTTCCATGTCTGGCCGTTTCAGAATGAGGGCAAAGGCGGCTATTGGTGCCGGGCCTGTGGTAAGGCGGGCGACAACATTCAATTTATGATCGACTTTGAAGGAATGGATTTTAAAGAAGCCTGTGCCTATCTCAATATCGAACGTCCAGATCATGGCGCCGAATCTCTCCCAGGAAGACAAGAAAAACCAGCGTTTATTCCGGCGACACATCAAAGCCCCGCGCAATTATGGCAGGAAAAGGCCGGAAAGTTCATCACATGGGCACAGGAAAATCTTAAAAACAACCCAGAAAAGCTCGGTTGGCTTTCCGCACGCGGCATTAACCAGGCCGCCGCCGAGTCCGCGCGTCTGGGATGGAACCCCGGCGAAGATGGAAAAGACATATTCCGCGCCCGAAAGGCCTGGGGTCTGCCGGAACAATTAAAGGAAAACGGAAAACCGCGCATGCTCTGGATCCCGCAGGGCCTTGTCATCCCATACATAACCGACGGGATCATCCAGCGCATCCGCGTTCGTCGTCCTGAAGGTGATCCGCGCTATTACGTCGTGCCCGGATCATCCATGTCAACAATGATCATCGGCCATGACCGCCGCGCGTTCGTCGTTGTCGAAAGCGAATTGGACGCCATCGCCTGTGCCTCCGCAACCGATCTAGCCGGCGCCGTCGCCCTGGGCACACTACAAGGGAAGCCGGACTCCGCCGCCTATACCGTATTAAAAGAGGCCGTCCAAATCCTCAACGCATTGGACTATGGAGACCAGGGCGGGGGCAAGACAGCCGCTGAGCGTGCCATGAAATGGTGGTCTGAAAACTTTAATGACCATTGCGACCGTTGGCCCGTGCCCAAAGGCAAGGATCCGGGCGAGGCTTATCAAATGGGGATAGCCTTGAATAGTTGGATTGAAGCGGGGCTGCCGCCAGTGGTGATAATGGGACGTGAAGCGTCGCCCGTGAAGCGTGAAGAGTATCCACCGCTGGCGGGGGTGTCGCAGGGCGCCGGGGGTGGAGAAAACAAACCGCCCTCCGATACACCACCGCTACTCGCCGAGCTTTGGACGCTCTTGCGCAACAACCCCGGCGTCCGGATCATCAACAAACCAGACCGCTTCGCCATCCTTAGAAACGGCAAATACGTCAGCGGCCGGATAAATTATTTAGTCACCCGAGAAAAAGAAGTGACGGATTACATCTTCAATCATCCGTCGGAAGAAATAACCTGGCAGAATTTAATTATACAATGACCAAAGACGACCTTGAAAAATTAATTGCCGACAAGCCACAGGAAGCAAAGATCAACGCGACCCTGTTGTTTAACAACCGGCAAAAAGCGCGGGTAAAACTTAGCGAGGAATCATCCTCCACAAATCTGCGCAACTACCAGGCCGCCGAGGCCGCATTGATGGACTATGCCGTGTCCATTGGATACGGCGAAACAGAAGACACACTGGAGAACGTCGCCGCTGTTCTTCAATTTCTGGAAAGCGCCGGATGGAAAGTCACAAAAACAAGTTTATATCGCCATCAAAAAGAAGGCAAAATCCTGCCAGACAAGGATGGCCATTACGCGAAAAAGTCAGTCGATAAATACGCCCGGACGTTTTTGAAGCAGACAGCCACTGGCAAGCGCCTAACCGAAGCCACAGACGACCTTCAGCGCCGAAAACTCGAAAAGGAAGTAGCCCGCCTGGATTTGGGCCTGAAGCGCGACCAATTCGCCTTTGACAAAGACCGCGGCCTTTTCATCCCGCGCGACCAGATGGAAATTGAGTTGGCCACAAGGGCAGGCATATTAGTCGCCGGGTTAAAACACTGGGTTCAATCCCACGCCGCCGACTGGATCGCCGCCGTGTCCGGCGACGTCAAACGTGTCGGCGAATTGATCAATACGATGAACCGGGATGTCGATGAGCACATCAATAATTATGCCGGAAGTAAGGAATATGAAGTGATTATCGAATCCATAGAACAAGGGGTTGCAACTTCTTGTTCTATAATTGAGGAACCATGATCCAGACCATCTACATACCGCGCTCATCGCCATGGCTTCCGCCGTCGATGTTGAAAGATCCGGGCGAAATCAGGCACACCGTCACAATATCGGACGCGGAAAAGCGCATATTCCGCAAGCACAAAAAAATCCCAGCCAGCAAGTGGGCGGAAATGTATCGCTACGTCACCATGTCCGTATTACCCGGCCGATGGCGCAACGACGTCACCCCTCACCTGGCCGGAATCATGGACGCCTCTTTTTTTCCGTCCGTCCAGACCATCATTCTGTGCAAAGCGCCCCAAGTGGGTGGATCAGAAAGCGTCAATAATTGCATCGGCTACGCCATCGACCGGGATCCCGGCCCCGTCCTGATGATTTACCCGGACGAACTCACCGCACGGGAAAACAACCAGGACAGAATTCAGCCCATGATTAAATCGTCGCCACGCCTGCGCTCATACATGACCGGAAGCGACGACGACGCCGCCATGCTGCGCATTAACCTGAGCCACATGCCAATCTATATGGCCTGGGCCAGATCAGCCGCCAGGCTGGCAAATAAGCCCATTCGTTATGTTGTTTTTGATGAAGTCGATAAATACGTTGACACCGCCGGGAAAAGGGAAACCGACCCGATCAGTTTGGGCGAGGCCCGGACCATTACCTATCGCCACAACCGAAAAATATGGAAAATCAGCACGCCGACAACCGACACCGGCAACATCTGGAGGGCCCTCACCACCGAAGCGCAGGTCATTTTCGATTACTGGGTCACCTGCCCATTTTGTGGCCATCACCACAAAATGGAATTCAAGTCGATCAAGTGGGAGCACGAAACCACGCCCGATGCCGACGGGATATTCCACAGCAAAGACCCCGCCGTCATCGAATCCGAAAAGCTGGCCTGGTATGAATGCCCGGAATGCCAGGCACCATGGACGGACTACGACCGCGACCGCGCTGGCCGCCTGGGCTCGTGGCGCGACCGCAAAGATGGCGTTGCTATGGATGAATATCTGCGTGTCCGCAAACCGTTAAAGATCGGATTTCATCTGCCAAGTTGGATATCGCCCTTTGTCAGTTTTTCCGAAATCGCCTCCGCTTTTTTGCGCGGCCTGCACGACATTAATAAATTTAAGGACTTCTACAACAAGCACCTGGCCGAGCCCTGGCACTTGACCGTGATCAGTAAAAGCGAAGCTCAAATCCTGTCCAGCCGCTGCGACATCCCGCCCCAGACAGTCCCGGAAACCGCCATCGCCCTCACCTGCGGAATCGACGCACAGAAGCACGGCTTCTGGTTTGTCGTCCGCGCCTGGACGGCGGAGTTGACAAGTTGGAACATCCACCACGGCTTTCTGGAAACCTGGGAGGATATCGAAACACTGCTGTATGCGACGACATATCCCTGTCATTGCGACGCGAGCCTTGCAAGCGGTGGCAATATCAAACCCCTCCGCATCTTCCGCGCCTGCATCGACACAGGCGGCGGCAAGAAATACGACGACATGTCAATGACAGAGGAAACCTATTACTGGCTGATCAAAAACCGCGGCCGCGGCGGCATCGCCGTCTGGGGAACCAAGGGTGCATCAAATCCCTTACCCGGAATGCTCCAACTTGGCAACGCCATCATGTCCAGTCCAAGCGGAAAGAAACTGCCTGCCGCCCTGCGGATCCTGTCTGTTGACACAACAAAAGCCAAAGACCAGTTCCATTACCGCCTGGGATTGTCTGGGAAAGACGACACCCGGCACCTGCCCGGCGCCGCCTTTTTGCATTCCGCAACCGGCGCGGACTATGCCGCTCAGATCCTGGCCGAGCAAAAGCAAGTCACGGATAAAAACGCCGAAGAGTGGGTCAACATCCACCAGCGCCCGAACCATTTACTGGATGCGGAAGTGTTAGCCGCTGCATGTGTTGAAATGGAATTTCCCGGCGGTGGGTTGAGGCTGATTGGCAGGCCCAGAGAAACACCCCAACCAGAAGAACGGGCCAGTAGCCCTCGCAAATCAAACACAGGATGGTTTAATCGATAATGGCAGTTGAACCCGGCAAAACCAGCGACCAGACCTACATGCACACGATCCAGATATTGCAGTCCCGTGTGCGCATCCTAGAAGCACAACTGGAAAACAAAGTCTTTTTCAGCAAAGAGGAAATCATGGAAGCGTATAAAATGACTGACTACACATTTCGAAAATGGATTAAAATGGGTCTGCCCGTCCTGATTGTTGACCGGACCTGCTATGCCCATCGGGATAATATTGACGAATTTTTCAAGGCCGTCACTAGGGTCAACAGCAAAAACGTGGACGTGGAGTAACAAAATCCATGCCACATGTCCAAAAGGAAAAAATAAACATGAAAAACCACATGCATATACTCATAAGGGGGGATGCCAGATCGTTCAATGGCGACCATTTAAACACGACGCCAAACCCTTACCCACTCTACGTTGGCGGGGGTCAAAAAAATATGAATCCGCAAACCCTTACAATCACTATATTGGCGGGATTATGAGCAAATCCACACCCACTCTAGGATGGCGGGGCTTCTCAAACCCTTACCACCACTACATTGGCGAGGGCAAAAAACGACCTGAAAAAGCGGAAATACAAAACGCGCGTAAAAGCCGCGTAGAACAATGGACAAAAACCATGCCACAGTAAAATGGAGAAGAAAAAATGTTTGTCGGATCAATAAACGCGAAGATCAGGAACCTGATCTTCACTGAAAAGTCCCTTTTCAGTGATAAAGATATTTGTATTGGCTGTTCTGGAAATTTCACCGTTGAGCAGATTTTGCAGGGATTGAACTGTCGGATCTGGTCCAATGACATCGCCCTGTATTCATCTTTGATCGGCAACCACCTGGCCGGCAATCCCATGCGCGCAGAAATTCAAGACCCTGCTTATTCCTGGCTTGCACCCTACATAGAAGAAGGCGGCGTTAGTCGGATCGCTGTCGTGTCCTTGCTGTTCGAAATGCTCAAACAGGAAAAGGCGAACAACTTGCAGCAGATCAGAATGTATGACCATTACAAAAATAATTTTGAAAATTATCATCAGCAATCCGTCATCAAAATATCGGCGACATTAGAAAAGATAAAAATCAAGAGATACACATCCCGGGACGCTTATGAGCTTTATGCAGAGTTGCCGACGGACTGGATGCGGATCGCCTTCTTGCCGACGTATGTCGGCGGTTACGAAAAACTATATTCGCGGCTTGAGAAGATCATTTCCTGGGACGCTCCGAGTTATGATTTATTGACTCCGGAGCGTTACGAAGAAACCGTCGCGTTCATGCGCCGCGGAAAATATTTATATCTATCCGACTATGACCGAAATGAAGACGGCCTGTTTGCGATAGTGAAGACCGGGCATTTAAAAAATGTTTACCTTTACAGCAATATCGAATTTAAAAATTCATACATCATGCCATACGCGAAATATAAGAAAAGCGATTATGCCCTTTTACCGGATGATCACGAAATCACAGAAGACAGCAAAATTGTTTTCTTAAAATCCAGTAACGAAAAATTGAATTATTACAAAAATCTGTTTCTGAAAAAAGGCATTGACTACACAACGGGCATGTCGCCGATGATGGTCTTTTTGGACGGCTATCTCTTTGGCTTTTTGCTGTTCGACATCATCCGCTATGGCATGGATCAGGAGAAGTCAACCAGGGGCGTCTATTTGCTGTCCGATTTTGTCATCGCCAGCCGGATAGATAAAATATCTAAGCTGCTGCTATTGTGCACCAAGACAAAAGAACTCCAGACAATCCTCAAAGAGAAATTCATTCAGGCCGTGGAATTTGTTTTAACCACGGCTTTCACTCACAAGCCGGTGTCGATGAAATACCGGGGAGTTTATCAACTTATGAAGCGCGGCGAAGGCTTTTTGCAATACACAACCGAATGCGGAAAAATAACAACAGCGGAGGCAGTAAAAACATGGATCAAGAAATACAAAGCACGTTAAACGAACTCAATTCCCGCCTGGAAGGCAAGCAGCCCTACAAGCTCTATATGGCCAGGGCCGAAGAAATAGACTTTTTGGAAAAGAACGCCCGATTTATGACCAAAGAGCAATTTTCTTCTTTGACCAACAACGTCAAGAAAGACGGTGGTCTGACATCCATTCCCCTATGTTACAAGCAGGAAAGCGGCCGGTTGCTGGTCTTGTCCGGGAATCATCGGATTAAAGCGTCCATAGAATCCGGAAACCGGGAATTTCTCGTTTTGTTGATCGACAAACCCATGACCAAACAGCAGTTGGTTGCTATCCAGTTGTCGCACAATTCCATTGAAGGCCAGGACGATGAACAAATATTAAAAGAACTCTGGCAGAGCATCGACGATTTAGAAGCGTCCGTTTATGCCGGTCTTTCCACGGAACTGATCGAAAAATTAACCAGCACCGATTTTATCACCATTTCCGAGCAGCGGGTCCTGTTCAAAGAGATTAACTTTCTGTTTTTGCCCGAAGAAATAGAAGACATGAAATCCATTTGTGAAGGAATACTGGAATCCGCAAAGGGAAAAGAGATCTTCGCCGGCCGTATCAGTGAATACGCGGACATCCTGGACGGTATTATTGCCGTCAAACAGAAACAGAACGTCATCAACAACGCCCTGGCTTTCTTCGCAATGGCCAGAGTCGTCCGGGAATACCTGGACGGCAGGGTGGAGAACCTGCAGGAAGCCATGGAAGAAGGCGTAGCCGAAACGGTCATCTTCGCCCTGGGCGGTACTCGTAAACGAATCAAGAAAAACACAGCTAAATCGCTTCGCAAGTATATCAAAGAGAAAATGGACACCGGTGTGGATCTTGACGTCGCTCTGTTATCCATAAAATCATAATATAACCAGCAAAATTCACGATAATTAAATGCAATAATAACGATAAATATGCGTTATTATTGCATTTTTTACTTGACAACCTTTGATAAATAAAGTAGAATAAAATCAAGAGGTTAAGAAAACACATATTAAGGGGGCCAAAAATGAATCAATACTTCGACGGATGCAAAGACGAACAAGAAATCAAGACCCGATACCGTGACCTGGCTAAACAGCATCACCCGGATCTGGGCGGCGATGAAGAAACCATGAAAGCAATCAATAATGATTATGAACAGGCTTTAAAGGGTGCATATCGCAAGACCGGCATGGATGAACAAAAGGTCAACGAGCGTTGGTCTATGGATGAAGAAATCGCGTCCATGGCCATGAAAGTCCTGCGCTTGAAAAAGGATCTGCATGTGGAATTGTGTGGTGTTTGGCTCTGGATTACCGGTAGCACCTATCTGGCTAAGGAACAATTGAAGGCTTTTGGTTGCCGGTTTTCCGGCCCGAAGAAAGCCTGGTATTGGCGCCGCGAAGAAGACGGAATGCCCAAATGGCACAAGCAAGGCATTTCGCTTGAATTGATAAGAGCAAGATATGGAAGCGTTGTTTTAACATCGGACGAAAACCAGGCATTTATAGGATGATTGAAAACGTCTGTCAGGGGCAGCAACCCCTGGCAGACGCAAAAACCAACCCCAAGCGATTAAGAAAGGAGTCAGCCGCATGATAACAGAAAGTCATAAAAAATCAAAAGGTATTTGTCCAACGTGTCAAGAGCAAGGCGTTCCGGAAGGGATGCATTGTCGTAACTGCCTGTGTGACATTCTCTGTGGAGAAACAATCGGTACAACCAAGCGTATTATGAAAGAAAGGAGAAATAATCGATGAATTTAAAGCAATTTGTCAGTAAAGATCAACTGAAATGTTTGCGAGACGCCTGCCAGGGCGAAGAGGGAGCATACTTCAAGCAGCAAATCCTGAAATTGAAAAGCCACATCATCTGTATGCCAAAGACTTACGAAACCGACGGCCAGGGCGATAATGTTGTCATCATGTTGCATTATTTCAAGGGCGGATCGGACTGGTGGATCATCGAGCGCGACATGGTGCTTGACGATCAAGTCCAGGCGTTCGGCTATGTCTGTTTGAACGGCGACACGCAAAACGCAGAGCTAGGCTATATCAGCATCACGGAATTAATCAAGTACGGCGTCGAGCTTGATCTTTATTTTCAACCCGTCACCCTCCGCGAAGTAAAAGCAAAATTAAACAAAAAAGCGGCGTAACCTTTAACCGCTGTCCTATCGGCACGACGGGGAGAAAGGCTAATAAAATGCCAGAGCGAACAGCAGATCAAATAGAAAAAGACCTTCGAGATAAATGGACGGCGGACGGAGTTCCCCAGGAAAAGCAAGACGCAATCATCGCAGACCTTACTGCCAAAGCCCAGCCCGGTGTGCAAATCGGACCGTTTGTCATAGACCAAGCAGATATTAATAGGGAATATGCAAACTTGCTCGGTTATTCAGACGTTACGCCTTATGAGGTTATATCTAAAACGGCAAAAACGATCCTTATAAGGGAGATGGAGGCTGTAATAGATCCGCAATGGTCCCCCAAAATCATTCCGGGAGGCTTTGTCGGTCATTGTGTTAATCAGGATGAACAAAAATGGCTAATATGTAGCAATGGTACTCATGAGATAATAAGGGCACGTTTAAGAAAAGATGGTTATTTTTGGAGCCGATATGGAAAGCATAAATTGTCCGATAAACCTATAAAATATTATGATTACAATTTTTAGGGAAGGAGAAAGGAAATCATGAACACAATACCACACGATAAGATATTTCCTAACCCCACGCAGCCCCGGCGTTTCTTTCACCAGGGAAAACTTGAAGAGTTGGCGCAATCCATTACTGAAAACGGTTTGATGGAGCCCCTGATAGTTGTCCCGCGCGATGGTCGTTATATGATCATCGCCGGAGAGCGGCGCTGGCGGGCTTGTGGCATAGCGGGATTAAAAGACATCCCGGTCGTCGTCAAAGAGGCCAATGATAGGCAAGTCGCCGAACTGGCCTTGCTGGAAAATTTACAGCGTGAGGATTTGAATGTCGTCGAAGAAGCCATGGCCTATCAGGATTTGCTTGATAAGGGTTTGAGCCAGGAAGACATCGCTCGCAAAATGGGCATGAAGCAAAGTTGGCGGATCCAGGAGCGCTTAAACCTTCTTAAATTATCGCCCGTTTTCCGGGATTACGTTGTCAAAAACATCCTGACACCGTCCCAGGCTCAGGAAATGAGCCGCTTGCCAAAAGATCAACAGGATATTATCTTTGATAAGATTCAGTCCGGCAAACTCGATACCTATAACAAATTGCGCAGCATGGTCAATTCGTTGATCCAGGTGGAAGAGCAATCCAGTTTCATCATGGAACCGTCGCCGGCAGAGAAGAAAGTCGTTACGCGATACGATGTCATGATCGAGAAAATGGCAACCTTTTTGCGCAGTTCTTTTAACCGCGAGGATCTGACTGTTTTGTCCACCGTCTTAACCCCATGCGCGCAGGTCAACATCGATAAAATTGACGACATGATCATGCACCTGAACAAAATAAAACGCGCTTTGTTGCAGTCAGACAGCACAAGCCAGGCAGTGCAGCTTAAAATTGCTGTGTAAAAAGTGTCATTGCGAGGCGCGACTATCGCGCCGTGGCAATCTAACAACAGAAAGGAAAGCTCATGAAAACATCTTATTTCGGAAACAAAGCAGTAGCGAACAATCTGAACGCCATCAGCATCGCCCGTTATGCACCCCGATGGTGGGGCCAAGGCCGCAGATACATCGCCCTGGCGCCGTCGTCAGACTTACTCAACCGCTCAAAAGCAGGTTTACCCTGGCTGGAATACGTCAAAGAATATCAACGCGACGTCCTGGGCAACCTGGATCCAGTAAAAGTCCACGCCGATCTATCCGATTCCATCCTCTGTTGCTGGGAAAAGCCCGGCGAGGACTGTCACCGCCGCCTGGTAGCCGAATGGATCGAAAAACACACCGGCATAAAAGTCCCGGAAATGTAAAACAAAGACAACAGCCCCCGCCCAGGGGGCTGTTTTATGCCCATTTTGGGCGCGCAAATCACGTTTTAAAAACCCTGTCAAGAAAAAGTTCACCTAAATAGAGTTAAATCTCACCTAAATGAGACCCAAATAAGACCCAAATAGACGTTGACGGCCATTTTTCCTAAAAAACCCATGCTATGGTGTCCCCAAAATTAGCAACCACTATATCTTGGGGTAAATGAATTGAATCCAGAACCATCAGATCTCATCATCGGCGACTCAGTTTCATGGACCAGGCGGGGCGTTCAGGCCATTTCAAAAAACGACGCCGGAACGCTGGAAACGACAGACATCAAAGCATCGGCAGGCTGGGCGCTTAAATTTACCGCCGTCGGGAAAAATGGCATTGTCGCACTCACCGCTGCCGCCGACACGACCAACCCTGACGACTTCATATTTACCGCAGCCGCAGCCACAACCGCCGCCTATATTGCCGGGGATTATCAATGGCAGTTAGTCGCCATCAAAACAACCACCCGTTACACCATTGCTGAAGGCTGGATCACCCTCAAGGACAATATCGCGGGACGATCCGCCCTTTATGACAACCGCAGCCACCCCAAGAAAGTCCTCGACGCCATTGAAGCCGTCATCGAGGGCCGCGCGTCTCAGGATCAGATGGGCTACACCATCGCCGGTCGGTCATTGTCCAAGACACCGATCCCGGACCTAATGAAACTGCGCGCCGCCTACAAGGCGGAATACGATTCAGAAGTGGCCACGGCCAATATCAAGGCCGGGCTTGGATCAGGCAATAAAATTTATACGCGATTTGTATGAGGCATAAATGGGCGCCATATTAAATCATTATCGCCGCGTTGCAGAATTTGAAGGAAGGACCCTGAATGCGGACTTAATGAGATCACAACAGAAACGCGATTACGATATCGCTCGAATCGACCGCCTGACAAGCACTTTCAAGGCCCCGATCACCACAGGCGACACGGAACTACGTTTTTCTCTGGCTACCGCGCGCGCCCGTTCGCGCGAGTTGGAGCGTAACAACGATTACGCCAAAAAGTTTCTCAAGATGTGCGAAACCAACGTCATCGGCCGCACCGGTTTCACCCTCCAGAACAAAGCGCGGGATCCCAACGGAAAACTGGATAAGGCCGCCAATGATCTTTTAGAAGCCGAATGGATTAAATGGGGGAAAAAAGGCACCTGCACCGTTGACGGCCGTTTATCCTGGCTGGGCGTGCAAAAACTGTTTATCCGCACAGTCGCCCGCGATGGTGAATTTCTGGCCCGCAAAATCCTTGGTTTTAAAAATCCATGGCGTTTTGCTCTCCAGATCCTCGAAGCCGACATGCTCAACGAAGGACTCAATGTTCTTGCCGGCCCTGGTCAAAACTTCATCCAAATGGGAATCGAATATGATTTATGGAACCGCCCGGTAGCCTATTACCTGCGCAAAAGACATCCCGGCGATGTGTTCAGCACACAATCATCATACGACTACGAGCGCGTACCGGCGTCCGAAATCATCCACTGTTACATATCGGAAAGAGCAACGCAGGGCCGCGGCATTCCATGGATGCGAACCGCTGCCCGCCGGATGAACCAGGTGGGCGAATACGAATTTGCCGAAGTCGTGGCCGCGCGCCTGGGTGCGTCCAAGATGGGATTTTACGAAAAAACAGATCCCACCGGAATGGGGCAGTATGTCCCGGATGGGACAGATCAAGCAGGAAACCCGATATCCAACGCCGAAGCCGGTGTTTTTGAAAAACTGCCTCCCGGTTATAAATTCTCATCGTTTTTGCCGGAACATCCTACCGCTCAATATTCCGCCTTTATCAAGGGCAGTCTGCGCGGCGTCGCGTCCGGCCTGGGCGTCTCTTATAATTCCCTGGCCAACGATCTGGAAGGCGTTAATTTTTCATCCATGCGTGTCGGCGCCATCGACGAGCGCGACTACTGGAAAGAAATGCAGCAGTGGGCCATTGAGGATTTTGTCGTGCAGATATGGGAACCATGGCTGGACATGACTCTTTTAACCAACCGCACCAATCTACCCTATGCCAAATATGAAAAATTCAACGCGCCCGAATGGCGCGGCCGCATCTTCGACTGGGTGGATCCGCAAAAGGATATCGAGGCCGAACTGAGTTGTGCCAAGGCCAAGTGGAAGTCTGATCGCCAGATCGTCCTGGAGCGTTTCAATATGGACCTGGAAGACCTTTATGAACAAATCGCTGACGACGAAAAGTTAAAAGCAAAATACGGAATCAAGCAGGACCTTGGCGAAACAGCGGCCAAGCTGACAGCTAAAACGTCGGATCCGGAAGCGGACGGAGCGCCGCCGCCGGGAAACGAAAACGGAGGAAAAAACAATGTCTAAGAAATTAAAGCAATTATTGCGCACCATTAAACTGGGAACCAGTAACAGAGCGGCGCAGTTTGACAGCGCAACCATTGATCAGGAAAACCGCACCGTTGAGATGTCGTTTTCCTCTGAGGATCCTTACGAGCGTTATTGGGGCAATGAAATATTAGGACACAACGCCGATGAAGTGCGCCTTGGGCGCATAAACAACGGCGGGGCTTTTTGTATGGATCATAACACAAGGGACCAAGTCGCCGTCGTCGAAAAAGCATGGATTGGCCAGGACCGCAAAGGGCGGGCACTTGTGCGTTTTGGGAAAAGCGCACGGGCCAGTGAAATCTTTCAGGACGTCATCGACGGGATCCGCAGAAACGTGTCGGTCAGTTACAATATTATGAAAATGGCATTGATCAAATCCGAGGTTATTCCAGGATCGACCAATGCCACGGAAACCTACCGAGTCACCGATTGGGAGCCGTTGGAGATCAGCCTGGTAAGCGTTCCGGCGGATGTCAGCGTTGGCGTGGGCAGGGATCATCAGGAAACACTGCGCGAAATACCAATAGAAATCACAGAAACGGAGGAAAGAAAAAACATGAAAAAATGTGCAATTTGTGGCGCCGATTACGAAGGCGATCATTGTCCCGTATGCGCCAAAGCGAAAGTAGAAGCCGAGAGAAACGCATCCGCGAGAGCGGCGGCTGATAAAACCCGCATGGATGAAATCATGGCCATGGGCAAAAAACATAAACTGGTTGAAGATGCCGTCCGGTTCATCACCGAAGGAAAATCCGTTGATGAATTCAAGACATTCGTCATCGACAAAATCAGCACGCCGGAGCGCAGCGATCTTGACCACGGCAGTGGCGAAAACCAGGCCGCAAAAAAACCTTACCGTTCCCTGGGCGAGCAACTGGTGGATGTCATTGCCGCCAATAAACCGGAAGGCAGCACCGCGCGGGAGAAACTGATCAACCTGCAACGCGCCATTTCGGGCATGTCCACATCCGTTCCGAGCGACGGCGGCTACATGATCCAGTCTCAGTTCACCACAGCGCTACTGGACAAACCTGAAGAGATTTCCCAGGTGTGGGCACGCTGCAATAAATTCCCCATTGGCCTGGGCTTTGATTCCCTGGAAGCCCCGTTCATCGATGAAACCTCCCGCGCGACCGGATCCCGGTGGGGCGGCGTCCAGGTTTATCGTGAAGGCGAAGCTCTTTATCCCAACGGCAAGAAACCGAAAATCGGCCAGTACGAAATCCGCCTTTTCGACATCAAGGGCATTTGCTACGCCACAAACCGGCTTTTGCAGAACGCAGTTACTCTGGAAGCCTGGATCGGCAAAGCATTTCGTTCCGAAATGTTCTTCAAACTGGATGACGAAGTTGTCCGTGGAACCGGTGCCGGCCAGTGTGTCGGTATCGTCGGCGGTCCCTCCACGGTATCCGTCGCCGCAGAAGGCGGCCAGGCCGCAGGAACGGTTCTGACCGAAAACATCCTGAAAATGTATAACGCCCTGTTCGCCGCATCGCGCGGATCGGCTGTCTGGTTCTACCAGCAGGATTTGGAACCGCAACTGGAAACACTGTGCTACGCGATTGGCACAGGCGGCGTTTTGATGCCGTTGTTCGTTCCCGCCGGTGTTGGCAACAATACCGAAAAATTCGCCAAACTGAAGGGGTTGCCCGCGTTCCCGATTGAACAGGCCTCCGCGTCAGGTACTGTCGGCGATATCATCCTGGCGGATCTTCAGAACGGTTACATCACGATTGACCAGGGCGGAATCGATGCACAGTCATCCGTCCATGTGAAGTTCCTGGAAGACGAAACCGCTTTCCGTTTCACCTACCGGGCAAACGGCGCACCCAGATTGCGCTCGACCGTGGCGGCTTACAAGGGATCGACGGCACGCAGCCACCTGATCACGTTGGCAACGCGATAATAGAAAACGCATCGCGTGAAGCGTGAAGAGTATCTCGCGCTTCACGCTTAACGCTCGAGCCACCTTTAGGTGGTCACGATTCACAAGATACGAAATAAATTAGGAGGAAACAAAAATGAAAGAAATTATCAGTCAGGAACTCAAAATCGTTCCGTTGCTCGTCTCCGCGGATATCAACGCCGGAGTGGACAGCGATTCCGTTGATATGCAGGGAATCAAAAGTGCAACATTCCTGCTTCAGTTTTTCGCCACACTGGCGGGCGCTGCGGGCTGTATTATTAAACTTTACAGTGGCGCAACGCACGGCGCCAAAACAACCGCCATGACCTTCAATTACAAATATGGTGGCGCGCCCGTAAAGTCTGCCACTGCCGACGTATTCAGCGCCATCGCCACATCGGCAGCCTTGCAGATAGCAACGGCAACTCTGGCCAGCCGCATGCTGATCATCGATATCAACGCCGATCAGATTACCGATGGTCATCGTTATTTGACCATCGAAATTGGCGCCGAAGCAGATGCGGGCGAGCTTTCCATCGTGGCCCTGCTGGACCCGATGTTCAAAGATGCAAGCGGCGATTCAGTGATTGATTAATATTTAACCAGGGCGGGCCTAAAACCCGCCCATTAACCAGGCCGAGCCACGGCCTTAAGCATTCAATGCATGGTTGGAGGAAAAGATTATGCCAGTAACTAACGTTAAAACAAAATGGGTATCAGGCAATCTGGTATTTTATGACAAGTCCGGAAACATCATCGCCACCTGGGACGGCACCAATCGCAAAGTGTCATTCCCGGCGGGAAGCACGCTCGAAGTCCTCGGCACGGCAATTGTTGTTGATGCGGCGTTTGAAGCGCCCGACATGGCGCTTGCCAATGGGAAGATTCTCATCGGCGACGCCGCAGGAAAGGCAGCAGCAAAAACCCCGACCGGTGATGTCACCGTTACCAACGAAGGCGTGACCGCCATCGGCGCCGGGAAAGTAACATCAACTATGCTGGCCAACGGCGCAGGCGCAGCGGCATTGCTCACGACAGGCCTGGGCGGGTCTCATTCGGTCCTGAAGGCAGAAGCGGCGGTGCATACCGTTGTTGCGCTAAACGCAGCAAAAGCACGCGCCTGTATCGTCCTTGTGACCATTGACGAAACCTACGCGGCAGTCGGTGGAGTCGCTCCGACGATTAAAGTAGGCGAAACTGACGATGACAATGCCTGTTTCGATGTGGGCGTCATCACCAATCAGGCAGCGGGAACGGTTCTGGCCTTCGCCTTTACGAATACGGCGAATAAGGCCATTATCATCACGACCACGGCGGCAACTGTTGACGCAACAGGCGGGTGCAGCGTAACCGTCCTGGCGATTCCGACGACATAAATAAACCCTTAACGAGCGGGGTGGTACCTATTCACCACCCCGCTTAACAAACGAGGACAGAGCAATGGCCATCACAGTTACAACACCACAATCCGCAAGATCCGGTTTTATTTTAAATGGTGTCAGCGCCGATGTTTCCGGTTGTGAAGAATTAAAGGCAGCCCCGGCAGCGGGAGTGTTCATCATTGTGGACCACTTGACGATTAATAACGGCGCCAATGCCATCAGCATCACTATCGGCCAGGGTGCAGCGGCTGGAGCGGTCGAGGCGGCACTAATCGGCCCTATAGCCATGGCGGCCAATACATCGCTCCAGTTCACGTTTCCTTTTGGCATGAAATTAACAGCGGCAAAGTCATTGACTGTTGACGCATCGGGAGCCGGGGCAATTTGCATATTTGCACAAGGCAGGGTTGAATAATTCAAACCGGGAGAGTCTGAAAATGGCGAATAACACCAGAAACATTCAGATCGAATACAGTGAAGCGCAGATACGGTCGATGCCGGACTCTGAAAAACTTAACCTGCTGGTTGAAATTGGTCTTGTGAACCACAGGGAATTGTTCATGCAGGGCCAAACCTTATACGGTGATGATAAAGCGCCCGGAATCTGTGAAAAAATAAGGGCTCAGGCCCAACAAGTGAATTTCCTTTGGGTGGCTCTATCCACCGCGACTGGCTCATTAGGCACGATTATTTGTTGGCATATATTCAAGTAGGGGCGGGATTGGCATGTGTCCTCGTTGTTTATCAAGGTTAGTTGGCCATTGGATAATGGCCTTTGGTATTCGGTACTGCTGTATAAATTGTAAGCATGAATGGAGTGAGTTGAATGGCAAGCCGTGACCCGAAATTATTAGTTCCTGAATTATACGCTCTGTATTTGCTGTTTGAGGCAGAGATGAAGAAGGCCGGAGAAGATTTCATTATAACTTGCACAACCAGAACGCAGGCCGATCAAGACGCTCTTTGGGCAAAGGGTAGGACAGTGCCTGGGCCTATTGTTACCTGGACACGAAAGAGCAAGCACATTGAAGGCAAGGCGTTTGACATTGCCATAATGAAGAACGGGAAGATAACCTGGGCGACTGCGGACTATAAACCAGCAGTGGAGATCGGGATAAAAGTGGGGCTGGAATGCGGAGGTACTTGGGGAAAATCAAAGGACTGGCCGCATTTTCAACTAAAGACAGGCGTGGCAGTCTAATTATGAAAACCGGCATACTCCGCCGCAAGATAGCGGCCAAGAAGGCAAAAAGGCAGAAACGAAAAAAGAAGAGGTAACGGTTATGGACATCCAATGGGACGGGATTGTTAATTCAATCAAAAAAGTAGCGCCGATGCTTGGTTCATTGGTCGGCGGTCCTGCGGGCGGCGCAGTCGGGGCCATCGCCGGCGGCGTCATCTCCATGGTCGCATCCGCCCTGGGCGTCGAACCGACACAAGAAGCCATTGCTGATCAACTGGCCAACAACCCAGACGCTTTAATTAAACTCAAGGAATTGGAAATGAACAACCGGGTGGCGCTGGAGCAGCTTGTTTTACAACAGCGCCAGGCCGAATTTGCCGACACCGCCAGCGCGCGCAACCGGCAGACCGAGCATGAAAAAGCAACCGGCAAATCCGACGTCAATCTTTATTTTCTAGCCTGGACAATCATTATCGGATTTTTCGGGTTAACCTTGTCTTTGTTATATTTCAGCTTTTCCGGCAAACCGATCACCGACCAGACCGGCGTCCTGTTTATGTTGCTGGGCACCCTTTCCACCGCGTTCGGCATGGTCGTCGGTTATTTTTTCGGATCCTCTAAAGGATCCTCAGACAAAACCGCATTGTTAAACGCGCAGGTGAAGCAATGACCCTAAAAGCCGACATGATTTCCGATTTAACGGAATTTTTCAATACCGACGAATTCGCCGTATCGGCTATTTACACACCGGCTTATGTCGCCCCGGCAGTAGCCGCGCCGGTAACGATCAAAGTCATTTTCAACAAGGAATATGACGTCATGAGCGGTGTGGGTGGATTCCGGTATTATTGCCTGGCCAAAACCGGCGACGTGGCAGCGGCAAAGCCACTGGAAACGATGGTGATTGATTCCGTGACGTATAAAATTAAGGATCCGCCGCATCATACCGGCGATGGAACGAGCGAAATAGAATTATCAATAGATTAAAGATTTAAGGGTTAAGTAATTAAGAAACTTAAAACTTAAATCTTAAAACTTAAATCTTTCTACTAGAGGGAACGAAGTGAGCGACTCAATTCGACAACAGATCATTGACAAGCTGGACACCCGGTTTAAGGCCATTTTGGTCACTGGTGGCTATAAGACAAATATCGGCAACCACGTTTTTGATTGGCTGGACCGCGACCTAGCGGATACCGAACTGGACGCCCTGACTTACCGGGATAAGTCAAACGATATTGAGCTTGAGAGCTTTTCCAAGCAAAGCAACAACATAACAGTGGAAATTGAGATAAAAACAAAATCCGGCAGCACCACAGCCCAGCAGACCCGGCTGATGATTAAAGACGTTTATAGAGCGATTGGGACAGACGAAACATGGAGCGGACTGGCCATAGAAACACAGCCGGTGTCGGAAGAAATGGATCTGGATTTTTCCGACAAGAAAATCGGATCAGCCAAGGTAGTGATTAAAATCTTATACGAAACAACCAAGTGGCAATATTAGCATAAACAGAAAGGAGTAACGATCATGGCAAAAGCTAAAACGATAATAGACGATCAGGAAATTGCAGAGGCTGGATCATTTGAAACAAACGCCGCCGCGGGCAGCAAGGCATTTGATTTAAAATATATTGAAGAGTTCATCGAGGCCGCAGGGTCAGATGACCTGCCTACTTTTGGCGGTAAATTTGAGGGCGGCATTCATTGCCAGCAGATTTCCGACGAACTTGCTCCCTGCATCCTGGCAATCATACAATCAGGGAAAGTGATTAAGTCTTATCTGGAAATAGGCGTAGCCGCAGGCGGCACGACATTTATTATCAATTATTTTTTGACACCCGACAGGATTGTTTTGATTGATGACAACAAGCACCACAAAGCGCGCTTGCGCCCTGGCATTTTGGCAGACGTCAAGAAAGAAGAAATCATCGGCGATTCCCGCGACAAATCTATCGTCGAAAAAGCGCAAGGCATTTATGACCTTATCATCATTGATGGGAATCATCTTTATGAAGGCGTGAAGGCGGACATTAATAATTACCTGCCGATGCTCAGTGAAGATGGCTTTTTGATTCTACACGACTCCGCATTAAATCAATTGGGCGTTCCGCGGGCAGTGCAAGAATTAAAAGAAAGCATGGAACTTGTTGGAGAATATGTCACCGGAAAGCATTCACAACCCTGTGGCGTGGCATTATTCAGAAAGGCGATTGCAGAATGAAAGTGTCGTTCGGTTTATTAGTCAACGATTTAATGAGACTGGATATGGTTTTCAGGCAATCCAAGATCGACCCGGCCATTCCCTGTCATACGATTAAACTGCCGGAAACCGCTTGCAAGGGGTTGAATAAACTTTTGGGCATAATGGAAACTGAAGGCAATGACATCGCAGTATTGAGCCATCAGGATATGTTTTACCGTGCCGGATGGATTGACCAGGTAAAAGAAAAAATTGCCGAACTTCCAGAAAACTGGATAGTCGCCGGGATCATCGGCAAGGACATGGAAGGGAAAATATGCGGAAGAATTCACGATATGAGAATACCCCTACATTTTTCAACGTCTCATGGATACCCGCACCCGGCAAGTTGCTTTGATGAGTGCGTCATAATCGTCAATCTCAAAAAGGGATTCCGGTTTGATGAAGACATGCCGGGGTTTGATCTTTATGGAACGCTTTGTGTTTTACAGGCAAAAGAGATGGGCGGAACGGCATGGATAATAGATGCCTTTGCCGAGCATTACTGCATGCGGCCTTTTACCTGGTATCCGGATAAGGCTTTTGAGGATTGTTTTAAATGGATTCATCGGCGCTTTCCTAATGCCGACAGGATTGACACAACAGTATTGGGGGTGCCGGAAGTAAAGGCAGCATAATTTAAAATTTAACAACTGAAGGAGGATTTTTCGAGATGGCAAGCATTGGTGGAAGATTAGCAAAAGTGATGTACGGCAGCACGGTAATTGCTGGAATGGGAACATGGTCAATGAGTGGATTTGTTCCCGATGTGCAGGATGACTCTGCATTTGGCGATACCGTGAAAAAATGGAAACAGGCAGGGATTGGCGACGCGGGCACGGTTTCTTTTTCGGGAAACTATGATCCGGCCGATACCAATGGGCAGGTAGCATTGAACGCTTTACAAAATACCGACTCAGAATTAACGAATCTGTATTTCTACGAGTCAACCAGCGTATTTTGGAGAGTTTCCGCGGGCGGCGCTATCGTTTTGACCAAGTTCAACGCCATTACGATGGACAAGAATGCGCTGGGCAAGATTTCTTTCGAGGGCAAAGTATCGGCCAAGGTCATGGAAAAAGTAGGATAATAATCGTCCTGCAAAGCGATTGTCATTGCGAGGCGCGATTATCGCGCCTCGAAGTTCACTGACCAGGGCATGACAATTTTAACCGTCCTGAAGGACAGAAAGGCTGTAGCTTTATGAAGTTTGATTTAAGTACGGGCACAGGGGAGTGGTTCAAGTTTTTCGGAAGCGAGATTAAGCCGGATGGAGACGTAAAATACCTTGATCCGGAAAAGGGCGATGGAAGGGTTTGCTTGAGAATAGCAGACTCTGAAACGCTGGAAATTATCAGGGCCGAAACGAAGAAAAAGGTTGTGGAGCATGTTTACAATCCAAAGACACGGCAAATGGAACGAATCCCCTATTATGAGCAGACACCCGAACAAGAGAAGAAAGAGCGGAGTATGATTTGGGATCATGCCATTCAGGCGTGGGAAGGAATCCTAGACTCGAAAGGTCAAGAGATTCCCTGCACGACAGAGAACAAACTGAAACTGATGGAAAACCCGCAGTTTGCCAGATTTGTCGGTCGATGCTTGCAATTGATTTCCGGCGCGACAGCAGAGGCAGAGAAGATACAAGAAAAAAACTTATAGACTGGGCAGACTGGGCGCATGAATATGCGTCCGACTGTCCAGGATGTAGGTCGATGTATGGCGGAAGAACTCCGCCTGAAGAGCCGCCATGCGAAACATGCCGGGTTGACTTGATGGAAGAAAACAGGGAAGCGGTGGAAATGTATATGCTTGTCAAACGGCAAGTGATCACCGCGGGCGAGACGAATGAGGTCATTGATTTGAATTACCAAACCGTAAAGACCATGATGGATTTGTACAGAGTTAAGGACCAGCGCGCAGTCTTTCAAAAGGTCTGTGCCGCTTTCCATCATTTTTTAAACAAAGACCGGGAAAAATAAAACTGGAGCGTAGCGACCATGGCCGAGCAACAAGCAAAACTTATCATCACCACAGACGCCTCCGGCGCCATCACCGGTATCAAACAATTTCAAAAAGAACTACACAAAACGCAATCCGTTTCAGAAGATTTGGCCGCTAAAGTGAAAGCGAACTGGATCGCCTCCGCCGCCGCTATCGGAACGGCCATGATTGCTATTAACAAGGCATGGTCAATGTTGAAGGACGCTGCTGGGTACGAAGAGCAAATGGGCGTTTTGAACAATCTGACGGCGAAATATAAGACAACCGCCGATGCTATTGTTAGGGATATGAAGCGGGCGAGTGACGGGATGATCTCCAACGCCGATTTAATGCAAGTAGCCCTAAGTGGAATTGCAAAGGGCTTGAATCCTCAACAGTTAATTAATCTGGCTGACGCTGCAAAGATACTTGCAGACACGACAGGCGGGACAACAACAGAAGCACTAAAGAACCTGACTCTCGCACTGGAAACAGGAAGGACTAAAGGTCTGGTAAAAATGGCCGGTACGACGATTGATTTAGGCGTCGCTTTCGGTGATTTAGAAAGCAAGATGACGGCGACTCAAAAAGCTCAAGCGATGTATGCCTTGACAATGATTTATGTTGCCGGATTGCAAAAACAGCAGAAGAAAGCCGTCGATGATACCGCCGACACGATAGAAAAGATTGAGGCGAAATATAATAATCTTGGTTTGTCTGTTAGCCGGACATGGAAGGCGATAGTCGTTTCAGCCATTGAAGGCGCTGTTGGAATGGCAGATTTATACAGCATGATGTTCGGGAAAAAAGGCACAACCGGCCCCGGCGTGTATGATGTTCCTCCGATCGGCGCAGGCGCAAAAGAAGACCCCGCTGCTGAATACAAAAAACAAATAGCGGAACTTAAAAAGCTATTGCAGGCGCAGAGTGACAACACCCAAGCGACAAAGGATTGGGAAAAAGCACAAAAGAAAGCAACAGATAAGGCTATTGAAGAAACGCGTAAAGCATCCCATGAAGCCGAAAGCATCGGAAAAAGCCAGTTTGAAAAGGATATTGCCCGGATAAATGCAGAAGGCGCGGCATTCAGCGCGGCGCAAGTTGACGATGTTATCGTTTACAAATGGGCTAAAGCGCAAATGGCGCTGGCTGATGCGAAACAATTAGAAGAGAACATCAAGTCTTGGCAGAAGGCCGAAACTGAGGCCGTTACCGCAATGGCAACGGAAGTTGACAGAGGTGTCAAGGAAACCGAAGAAAAAATAAAACTCAGACAGACCTTTAATGAATTCTCGATAAAGTCCGCAGCCGATTTATTATCCGACACGGAAGGTAGGATACAAGAGGCGATGGACATGGAAGCAAAGAGATATACTTACATCAACGATCTGGTAGCAAGGGGCGTCATCACTCATATCGAAGCCGAGGAAGAAAAGCGGAAGGCAACGGAAAGAAGGATTAAATCGGAAAGAGAGATCACGTCCAATAAATGGATGAAGGATAATCAAGACCAGCAACAAGTGTTCAGTAATCTGGCCACTTGTTTTGATACGGCAGCACAATTATACGCAGAAGACTCCAAGGAACGACAGGCTTTAAGCGCGATTTCCAAAGCCGCGACCATTGCCGAAATAGCGTTACAAGTTCAAAAGAATTTGATGATCGCAGTAGGCGCGGTTGTTCAGCAAGGAACGGGTGATCCATATACCGCCTTTGCCAGAATTGCGGCAATGATTGCGGTTGTGACAGGAGTCTTGTCTATCGTCGGCATAGCATTCAGCGGCGGGGCAAGCTCAGGCGTATCATCGGCTTCCACCCTTCCTAAATCCACAGTCCTTGGCGCAGCAGATGGAACTGGCAGTAATTCCATCTCCAATTCCTACAAGCTCATGCAAGACACGTATGACATGACCGATACGAGGCTATCGAAAATTTATAATGCCTTGCAGAGCCTTTCTTCAAGCACATTAGGTTTAGTTTCCAATCTTGTCCGCTTTGGTGCGGGCAGTACATCAAATTGGCAAACAGACGACGAAAAAAAGGGATGGGCCGATGCTTTTTTCAGTGGCTCCTGGTTGTCTGATCTCTTGGGAATTGGCGATT
>CAYGNV010000006.1:0-1801 GCA_964351355.1 uncultured Smithella sp. | reverse complement strand
GCCGATGCTTTTTTCAGTGGCTCCTGGTTGTCTGATCTCTTGGGAATTGGCGATTATGATCTTTTAGGGAAAATAACCAGTGGGTTAACAAGATGGATTGGCGGGTTGTTTGGCTCTGTCTTTGGTGGGAAAAAATCACAATACTTGGCAGAGGCGGGCATTGATATTTCTGCTGTTAAAATAAGTGATCTCATCAAGGGGCTAGATGTTGTAGCGCGTGCCTATGGGAAAATAATTACAAAAACAGATGGTGGGTGGTTTAAATCGGATAGTTATGATGAAAGTTATCAATACTCCCCTCTTGAAAAAAGCATTATTAATATGTTCACGAAGGTTTATAAAAACCTTGGCACATCTTTAGTTGAGTTATCCAAGGGACTTGGGACTGATGTTAATGCTGCTTTAAATTATGTTTTTGGTGACGTAAAGATTGACCTATTGAACAAGACCGGGGAAGAAATCAACAAAGCCCTCAATGATTATTTTTCAAAAATAGCCGACGACGCAGCAGAAAAACTTTTTGGGAGCGTTATTGGGACATATCAGAGAGTCGGGGAAGGCCTTTACGAAACTGCCGTGCGACTTGTTCAAAATAAGGCCATTGTTGAGTCCGTCTTAAAACTCACCGGCCAAACCTTTGAAGGCACAATTCCACAGGTTATAAAGTTTTCCGAATCCCTGATTGAAATGGCCGGCGGGTTGGAAAAACTCACCGATGCAGCCTCAGCATATTATGACAAATTTTTCACCGATGCGGAGAAACAGGCCAGGCTTAAAACCTCGCTGGGTGACGTATTCAAAGAGAACAAACTACCCGGCGGCGTTCCCGATACCCGAGAGGCTTACCGATCATTATTGGAAGGCTTAGACCTCACCACAGATTCCGGGAAAGAAGCCTATATCATTCTCTTGAAGCTGGCAGAAACAGCCGATGCTTATTATTCCTATCTCGAAAAAGTCGCAGAGCAACGGGCCGATATGGAAATGCAACTGCTTGAATTGACTGGAACCGCAGCCGAAATTCTCGCAGCCAAGCGAAAAAAAGAACTGGATGCGATGGACGAAACCCTTCGTCCTTTGCAGGAATTAATCTGGTTGACTCAGGACTGGGCGGACAAGATTGCAGAAGCGACCAAGAATACAACCAGCGCCATTGACGAACAGATCAGCCTATCAAAGACCGCCTCTGGAGCGGCCAGAAGCGCGGCGGACGCTTATAAAAAGATGATTGACACCCTAACCGATGCACAGATTAAAATCAATGGCGGTGGGGCTACGGGAGCGCAGGGACGGTTTGACACGATATTCAGCAAGGCTATGACGGGCGACCGTGAGGCCCTGGGTGCTTTACCTGGATCCATTGACGGCTTGCTTGCCAACAGCTTGAAAACCAGTAAAACCGCAGAGGATTACGCCAGAGATCAGGGAAAATCCCTTCTGGCGCTGGAAGATGCGAAAACAATCAGCGGCGCAATGGTGAACTGGGAAGAGTATCAGGCGACCTTGTTGGAAACTCAAACAACGGTTTTGGAGCAGATCAAAGACGAACTTTCAAAACCTAATCCCGATTTGGTTCTGCTGGAAAAACAAGCCGGACTTCTTGAAACTATTGGAACCCTTTTATCGCAGCAGGTTGTCCAGATAGCCAAAGGCAACTCCGATCAAATCCTTCTGATGCACGACCAGACCGGCAAGATTGTTCAGGCCAATATTCTGACCCGTGACCAAACTGGCCAGATAATACTTGGCGATTCATGGCTGGCCGGGAATATTGCACAAGTTACGGAGACAATTAACGCTG
>CAYGNV010000005.1:0-27894 GCA_964351355.1 uncultured Smithella sp. | reverse complement strand
TGAAATTCATTCAAGAGTGTTTCTTGCGACGGACGCTTATTTTTATGTAAAATATAGTGGTTTTTTAAAGGCATTATGGTAGTTAGGGCATTATGTTAATAAAAGCATAAAGAAAGTGGAGACATTGCAGTCATGAGGAAGTCGTTGATTGTTGTGCTGGTTTTGATGGTGCTGGTGAGTCCTTTATGTGCTCTCGCACAGGACAAAATTTCCGTTGCCGTTGCGGCAAATTTCATTTCCGCTTTCAAGGAAATTGCGGCTGATTTCGAGGAGAAAACGGGGGTAAAAGTGGCAGCAACTTTTGCTTCCACCGGAAGTTTATATAGCCAGATAAAAAACGGCGCTCCTTATGATGTTTTCCTGTCCGCCGATGAAAAGCGCCCCGCTCTTCTGGAAAAAGAAGGATGGGCGGAAGGGACGTTTATTTATGCCCGTGGGAAAGTCATTTTATGGTCAGCCAATAAAGCTTTTTGCAAAGCCGCGACCTGGCAGCATGCGCTGAAAAACAATTCGATTAAAAAGATCGCCATCGCCAATCCTCTGACCGCGCCGTATGGTGCGGCCACAAAGGCGGTATTGCAAAATGCCGGACTGTGGGATGCATTACGGACCAAGATAGTCAATGCCCAGGACACTGCCCAATCGTTTCAATACGCGTCAACCGGCGCGGTTGACGCCGGTTTTTGTTCAATGTCCGCGACGGTAACGCCAAAGAGCCAAAGCGGATGTTATTATGTCATAGCCGAAGCACCGGCGATCGTTCAATTTGCCTGTGTTGCGAAGAAAGCTAAAAACCCGGTCTGCGCCGAACTATTTGCGACTTTTTTAATGTCCGATCATGCGGTTAAAATTAAAAAGAAGTATGGTTATCATTAAATGGATTATCTCGCGCTTTATGTGACACTAAAACTGGCTCTTGTTACGACGGTTATATTAATGGTGATAGCCGCGCCGATTGCCTATCTGCTGGCGTATTACCGTTTCCCGGGCAAGTCTCTGCTGGAAGCACTGGTCTATCTGCCAATGGCCCTGCCGCCAACGGTTATCGGTTTTTACCTGATTATCGTTATGAGCCCGCAAGGATTTATCGGACGTGCCTGGGAATCACTCACTGGCGGATCGCTGTTGTTCACTTTTCTGGGCATCACGATTGCATCTGTCATCTATTCGATTCCTTTTGCCGTCCAGCCGATGAAGGCTGCCTTTTCCAAAATTGATCCTCGCCTGCTGGAGAACGCCTATGTACTCGGCTTATCGAAACGGGCGGCCTTTTTGCGTGTGATCATCCCCAATTCTTTGAGTGGCATCGCCGCTGCCGCCGTTTTGGTTTTTCTGCACTCGATCGGGGCGTTCGGCGTTTTGCTGATGGTCGGCGGCAGTATCCCTGGAGAAACAAAAGTAGCTTCCATTGCCATTTATGAAGCTGTGGAGACCATGAATTACCAGGCTGCGGGGATGATCGCGCTCAGTTTCATCCCGATCAGTTACGCCTTTTTATTATTGATTAACAAGCTCAATGAGGATTCCCGAACATGACCATCGCCGCTTCTCTTAAGAAGAGATTGAAATATTTTGATGTGGACGTATCGTTTTCCTGCGCGTCCAAAAGCATGATGGTGATGATCGGCCCGTCCGGCGGCGGCAAGACAACCATTATCCGCATGTTGGCGGGTCTCGAGACGCCGGATGAAGGACAGGTGATCTTTGGCGATGAAGTCTGGTTTGATTCCACCCGCCGTATCAATGTTACGCCGCAGAAACGCCGGTTGGGTTATGTTTTTCAGGATTATAATCTTTTCCCGCATCTTAATCTCCTGGACAACGCGGCGTTTGCCGCGGTCGATAAAAAGGAAGTCGATGGGCTATTTGAACTCTTTAAAATCAGTCATCTGCGTAAACGCAAACCGCACACGGTTTCCGGCGGCGAGCGTCAGCGCTGCGCGATCTGCCAGGCGCTGGCCCGGCATCCCAGACTGCTGCTGCTTGACGAACCGTTTTCCGCCCTGGATGTGATCACGCGCCGGGGGCTGCGCGAAGAGTTGAAACATCTGAAAGGGAAACTTTCCTGTCCTGTTATTTACGTCACGCATGATATTAATGAAGCCCTGTTTCTGGCTGATGAAATTCTGCCGGTCGTCGATGGCAAAAATGACGGCGGCTGGATGCAGCGCACAATCACACGCGAACCGGGAGCGAACATGCAAGCCAAAGGTGCGCGCGAACCACGCCTGGCATTGGTATATTAGGAGAATATGATGAACATTTGCACCTATTCCTATGAAGAGTATCTTCATCTGGTGAAGTCTTTTCACGGCCATCTCGCGCCCGGTCTGATCATTGGCGGCTTTATTGTTGATCTGGCCATGAAGCATCTGCCGGAAGGTGAATTTTTTGATGCGGTCTGCGAAACACCGGTTTGTCTGCCCGACGCTGTGCAGATACTGACCCCCTGCACGATCGGCAACGGTTGGCTCTCCATTGTCAACTTCGGCCGGTTTGCGGTTGTCCTGTATGAAAAATATACAGGCCATGGTGTGCGGGTTTATTTGGACACGGAGAAGTTGAATAACTGGCCCGAAGTGCGCGACTGGTATCTGAAAAAGAAGAAAAAAAATGAACAGGATTCCGATTTGCTGATGGCCCAGATAAAAGCGGCAGGACATGGAATGCTTGGTATCCAGCGTGTGCAGGTCGAGCCGGAAAAAGTCCGCCGGAAGAAAATGGGCCCGGTGGGCGTTTGTTCTGTTTGTGGTGAAGCCTATCCGTTAAAGGATGGCGATCAATGCCGCAACTGCCAGGGTGAAACGCCTTATACGGCAGTCGTAAAAGTTGCAGCAACAAAGTAAAGCCGAATAGTGATGGCCCGGCAGAATATAAAGCTTTAGCGTCGGCAGATTACAATTTTCTGACATACTGCATTGTCCCGTCCGGGATAACGCCTACTTTCGGTTGTCCCGGATATTCCGCCAGCAGGATATCGAGAACCTCTTTCCATGTTTTGACAACGGTTATATCTGTGGCCGGACCAATCCAGTCGAGATCTGTGAGCGTCGGCTGAGGGTTCAGTATAATCAATCTTTTCACCATTGTCTTGATAACTCCGGGCGGTCGCGGCCGGAAATGCTTTCCTCCGTAATCACTGCCCCAGGAACGGAAGACATAATGGGGTACCTGGCCCTCCGGGGCATCCGAGATGACTACCGCCGTTCCCGCGGCTTCCGGCTTCAGCGCCATTTGGGCTACTCTGAAAGCAATTGCCGATTCATTGGCCTTACCGTAAGCATTGGAAACAACAATATCGTAAATCGACGGCGACGAAATACCGTAATGACTTACCCCTTCTTTACTGCCCAGCGCGGACGTTGCCCGAAATGATCCGGCGTACAGACCGGTAATTTCCCCGCGCCGGTTGATCAGGCAATCCACCTTAAAATTCAACCCCGCCAGGTCGCCCGCAACATTGCATTGCTCGTGCATAATATTATTGTCGAAATTTCCCAGACCGGTGCGGGACGGATCCCGGTGATATTGATCATGGAACTGGTTGATTGATTCAATTGCGGCGACACCGGGCAGAACGATTTTTGCGCCACCGCCGAAACCAGCATGAACATGAGCAGTTATGCATCCGATGCCTATTTTTAAATCGCAGGCCATAAATTCCCGGTTGAGCCTAAGATCAATTCCCCCCGGAGTTTTTCCAATCGGGATCGTATTCTGAAACGCATCATGATTGTAAACGGAATAATTTTCAACGATTTCATCGCCCAGTTTTTTGCGGGCGGCAATCATATCATAAGTACCGTGACTTCCCAGCGCCCAGATAAACCGGATTTGATCCTTTTTCAGCCCGGCGCGGTGCAGCGCCGCAAGAACGTGGGACGCCACCATACCTACAGGCGTGGGACGCGTCATATCATCAAAAACAATGACGGCCTGCTTTTTGCCGCTGGCCATTTCTTCCAGCGGTAGGCTGCCCACTGGATTATTTATCAGTTCCGCTATTTGCAGCGGTGTGAGACCCGGCTTTTCCAGTCCCGGTGAAGTGAGATGATCTACCTGCCAGGAATCGGGAAAAGACAACAATCTTTCTTCATTTTCATACCAGAGTCTTGAGGGAACTTTGATGGTCTGCATAGCGTCTCTCCCACATCCTTAGGAATGGATACGTTTGTTCTATATCCGAATCGAATTTGCACATGTCCAGAATAAATAAAATTGGTAAGACCTTGCTTTCTATGGAAGGCAGTATAGGAAACGGTGTCTTGTATGTCAAGAATATCTTGACATACATCCAGAAATCACCAGTTGACATTTAGAGGTATAATATGGTTTCCTTAATGCCATGAGCATTAATAATCCCAGTCAACTGGCCGTCTTTACCCTCGACGAGCAGAAGTATGCCTTGCGTATATCCGTTGTTGAAAGGATGTTACGTTTGGTTGAGATTACATTTCTGCCGGACTCGCCTGATATTGTTATGGGCATAATAAATGTGCAGGGCAAGATGATTCCCGTTTTCAATGTCAGAAGGCGATTTCGTCTGCCTGAAAGGGAGATGGACATCAGCGATCATATTATCATCGCCAAAACATCAAAGAGGACGGTTGCTCTTTTAGTTGACGAGGTATTAGGAATATACGCATTTACAGCAGGAGATATTGTGCAGCCAGACGAAATTATGCCCTCTATGGAATATTTAGAGGGTGTTGTTAAAACGGCGGACGGCATGATACTTATCCATGATCTGAATCGATTTCTCTCCCTTGATGAAGAGAGTACTTTGGATGCCGCACTATCAGAACATGATGAATGAAACGGGACCTGTCATTTCACCCCTGTTGCTAAAGGAAATCAGCGACTATATCGGCGTTCGTCTTGGTTTAAGCTATCCCCAGGAGAGATGGGGCGATCTCGAAAGGGCGGTAAAGGCCATCGCCAAGGAGTCTAACTTTGATGATATAGAAACCTCGCTTTGGCGGGTGCTTTCTTCTCCGTTAACACACGCGCAGATTGAAATATTTTCCTCCCATCTGACAGTAGGCGAAACATATTTTTTCCGAGAGACAGATAGTTTCAACGCCCTGGAAAGAGATATCCTTCCTGAATTGATCGATCTTCGCAAACATGACAAAAGATTAAGAATCTGGAGCGCCGGGTGCGCAACAGGCGAAGAGGCTTACTCTCTAGCCA
Source organism: uncultured Smithella sp. (assembly GCA_964351355.1). GTDB lineage: Bacteria > Desulfobacterota > Syntrophia > Syntrophales > Smithellaceae > UBA8904. The sequence continues at coordinate 22,701 of CAYGNV010000005.1, read as the reverse complement.
TACTTCTTAGCAGGATAATCCCGGACCTGAAGAATTGGAACATTCTCATCCTTGCCACCGATGTCAATCCGAGGTCTTTGAAAAAGGCTGCCGCAGGCGTGTACGGCGAGTGGTCATTTCGGCAGACGCCGTCATGGGTGAAAGAGAAATACTTTGAAAATACGGTTAAAGCCCAGTACAAAGTCCATGAACACATAAAGAGTATGACAACCTTTACGTATCTCAATCTTGCAGAAGATACCTATCCATCCCTGATTAATAACACCAACGCGATGGATATCATCTTCTGCCGGAATGCACTTATGTATCTTGTGCCTGCGGTGGCAAAAAAATGCGTTCAGAGGTTCTATGACTCGCTGCTGCTGAACGGTTGGCTTGGCGTCAGTGCATCCGAGGGTCATTATCTGTCAGGCACTGAGTTTACAGCAATTAATTTCCCCAATACAATCCTTTACAGGAAATCCGATGCGAAGCAGTCCCGATCAACATCTTATTACGAATTTCCCGATATCCTTTCCGCATCATTTTCGGATGTACTTTTTGAAGAACTGCCCGGAGCAAAGCAGGACCTGCCCGTGTTTGGCGAGACGTTTGGTCAGGAGGCAGATGCAGAGGCAGATGCAGAGGAGCCGGTGCAGGATGCGTATTCAGAAGCGTTGTCATTGTATGAAAAAGGCAGATACCATGAATCTATAGAAAAAATACTGGCAACGCCTTCAGAAATTCAGAATAATGCAAAGGCCATGCTCCTTTTGGCTCGGGCATTTGCCAATAGTGGAGAACTTCCCAAGGCAGAGGAGTGGTGCAGGAAGGCCATAGAAAATGATAGGATCAATCCGGTTTATTATTATCTGCTCGCCAATATCCTTCAGGAAATGGGACAGTTCGATAATGCATTTAATCTTCTTAAAACGGTGATTTACTTGGATAATGAATTTGTTCTGGCACATTTCGCTCTTGGCAATCTTTCCCGGCAAAAGGGTATGACAAAAGAATCATCCCGTTACTTCAAAAATTCCCTGTCCCTGCTTAAGGCATATCAGTCTGCTGATGCTATCCCGGAATCAGAGGGGCTCACGGCTTTACGACTGACAGAAATTATTAATTCTATTGTCGGCATGGAGAGCGCTGCATGATTGGCAACAGCGAATGGTCACTTTCTTCGGAAGAAAAAAAACGCATTTTACGCGAGCGGGCAAGGTTGCTGGCAAAGGCGCCGGATGATAAAACAGTGGGGGAATATATTGAGGTTATTGAATTTTCGCTGGCGCATGAACGGTATGGAATTGAGTCGATCTATATCCGCACGGTCCATCTTTTAAAAGACCTCACGCCTGTTCCCGGCACCCCTGATTTTGTTCTCGGAGTCATCAACCTGCGTGGAGAGATCATATCTATTGTTGATATTAAAAGATTTTTCAATCTCCCGTTCAAGGGAATTACCGATCTCAACAGGATTTTGGTTCTTTGCAATGATAAAATGGAATTCGGCGTACTTGCAGATGAATTACTCGGCGCAAGGATGATTGCTTCCGATAACATGCAGACATCCATGCCTTTCGCCTCAGATATTCTCACGAAATATTTAAAGGGCATAACAAAGGAAGGCCTTATCGTGCTTGATGGAGAAAAAATACTCTCCGACGAGGGGATGCTGGTTGACAAGAATGTATAAATATATTTTTCCCGGGAGGTTGCTATGAAATGGACAATCGGCAGGAAGATTTTAGGAAGTTTTGGATTGATCATTGGGCTGGTATTGCTTTCTTCGATCTTTATCATTACACAAATGAAAGAATTCAGGGACGATCTGGAAGAGTACAAATCCCATCAAGCGGCAATTAAAACGGCAAGTGAGGTGCAGCTCAATGTCTCACATGTCTGGCAGTTTATGACCGATGCCGCCTTGACCAAGGATAAGAACACCATAGAGAAGGAAGCAAGGCCAAAACTCCAGGATGCATATCAGGGCATCGAGAACTTGAAAAAGTACCATAAAGACCGCCCGGAAATGATACAAAAACTGGATGCCTTGCGTGCGGACCTGACGCAGTTTTATGATATAGGCAACAAAATGTTTGCTGCCTATATGAAGGACTGGAAGCGCGGCAACATGGTCATGAAGGATTTTGATAAAATATCCGAGAGGGTTATTCAGGAAGCTGACGTTGTCGGCAAAGAGGTCGGAAAAATTGCCGAAGCGGATTATCTGGAAATGCATCAGATGACCATCAATGCAATATGGACAACGGTGATCATTTTTATCTTGATCATCCTTTTCGGCGCGGGTGTCTTTTTTCTGGCGAACCGTATGATAAAAATACCACTGGTTAATATGGCAGATGTTGCCGGCAGAATTGCCTTAGGCGATATTAATCAGAAGGTCATCTTCCGCTCAACGGATGAGATTGGCAGCCTGGCAAACTCGTTCCGGGGCATGATTGACTACATCCGGGGCATTGCCGACGCTGCCGAGGCAATCAGCAGGGGAGACTTGAGGGTCATGGTAAAGCCGGCATCAGAAAAGGATGTCCTTGGAAACACCTTTACCGCCATGACGGAGAATCTTGAACAAATAGCCGCCGTCGCCGATACCGTCAGCAGAGGGGACCTTACCGTGACATTGAAGGTGCGGTCGGAGAAGGCCGTCCTGGGACATGCATTTTCCGCCATGATCCGGAACTTGAGACAGTTGACCGTGGAAATACAGGAAGGCATCAATGTCCTGTCGTCGGCTGCAAGCGAGATCATGGCAACAACGTCTCAGCTTGCGTCAAGTTCCGCAGAGACCGCCACCTCGATAAATGAAACGACAACCACGGTGGAAGAGGTAAAGCAGGTGGCCGCTGTTTCCACCCAAAAAGCCGCCAATGTCTCTGATACTGCGCAAAAGACAGCGCAATTTGTTCAGGGCGGCAGGAAATCCGTGGAAGAAGTGATTAACGGCATCAACAAAATCAAAGAACAGATGGAGTCTATCGGACTGAGCATCATGAGACTGAGCGAGCATAGTCATGCAATCGGAGAAATTATCAATTCCGTCAAGGATATTGCCGAGCAGTCGAATCTGCTGGCCGTAAATGCGTCCATAGAGGCAGCAAAGGCAGGCGAATATGGCAAAGGCTTTGCGGTGGTTGCCCAGGAGGTTAAAAGCCTTGCCGAGCAGTCAAAGCAGGCCACGGCCCAAATCAGAACAATCCTTGCCGACATTCAAAAAGGAATAAGCGCGGCGGTGATGGTTGCGGAACAGGGGAGCAAGGCGGTAGATGCAGGCGTTAAGCAGTCTGCGGTAGCAGGAGAGGCCATCCGGTCTCTTGCCGCCACAATCAACGAGGCGGCTACAGCAGCAAATCAGATTTCCGCATCAAGTCAACAGCAATTACTGGGTATGGATCAGATTGTCATTGCGATGGAGAATATCAAGCAGGCCGGCGGCCATAACGTTGCAAGCACCAAGCAGGTCGAGATCGTCGCGCAGAATCTCCATGAATTGGGGCAGAAGCTGAAACAGTTGGTATCACGCTATCGGGTATAAAAAATAATAACATGAACATCAAAAGCGATGACTTTTTAAAGAAACTTCTGGCCACATTTGCGGTGGAGGCCCAGGAGCACGCCAAGGCTATCTCGTCAGGACTGATCGCGCTTGAGAATGCCGCCGGCACGGAGGGGCAGGCCGATCTCATCGAGACCATTTTCCGTGAGGCGCACAGCCTCAAGGGGGCTGCCCGTTCCGTCAGCAACAGCGAGATTGAAGCGGTATGCCATTCCCTCGAAAATGTTTTTTCCCTGCTCAAACGTAAGGAAATAGGCCTTGCGGATGAGTTATTTGATTTGCTGCATCAGGGGGCTGACCTTCTCCAGCGGATTGTTTCCCAAATCGGCGGCGAAACACAAACTGCGAAAAAGGCAGTGATCCGGGATATGATCAAATCCTTTGAGGATGCAGCAAAGGGGGTAAAAACCATAAGGGCAGGGCAGAAACCGGCTACGGAATCTCCTTTGCTCCCACAGGATAGTGATATTATCCCCCAAGTCGATATCTGTCCTGTTACCCAAACGTCCCCGGTGCAGGCTGCAGATACGATAAGGATCGCCGTTTCAAAATTGGAGTCGCTTTTAAGGCAGACCGAAGACCTCATCCAGTTGAAACTCTCCGCCGGACATCGCTTGAATGAATTGAAGAATATGAGTGCGACACTGTCGCTTTGGAAGAAAAAGAGGGAAGAGGCGGACGATCTGGTAAGGCGAATCAGAGAGTCAGGGGAAGAGAAGGCGATGCCGGAGAAAGTCAGCGGCTCTGAACTCGCAAAGATGTCTGATTATATTGAATATAACGATACGTACATGCGGTCCACGGACGGCAGTTTAGCGTTGCTGGTGAATTCTGCTGTTCAGGACGAGAGAATGATCGGCATTGCGATGGATACGCTTCTGGAAGGGATGAGAAAGGCGCTGATGCTTCCCTTCTCATCGCTCTTTGAGGCATTTCCAGTGTACGTAAGGGATATTGCGCGGCAAGAGGGCAAACAGGTCCGGCTGACCATCACCGGAGATGATATAGAGATTGACCGCAGAGTCCTGGAGGAGATGAAAGACTCATTTAACCACTTGATAAGGAATTCCGTTGACCACGGCCTGGAAAAGCCGAAGGAGCGGGTGAGAAAGGGAAAGCCCCCGCAGGGATTACTGGCCATCAGCGTGTCCCCAAAAGAAGGAAATAAAGTAGAGGTTGTTATTGCGGATGACGGCGCGGGCATTGATGCGGCAAAGCTTAAATCATCCGCAATGAAACTTGGCGTCGCCTCGCCCGATGCACTGGAAAAAATGGATGAACAAGGCATTACCGCTCTGATGTTTCATTCAGGAATATCCACGAGCTCAATCGTTACATCCCTTTCGGGACGCGGTATCGGGCTTGCCATTGTCCGCGAAAAAGTTGAAAAGCTGGGCGGAAATATATCCGTTGAAACCACCCCTGACCAGGGGACAAGGTTTGTCCTCATCCTGCCCATGACCATCGCAACGTTTAGAGTAGTTGTCGTGCGTGCGGGCGAGAGCCTCTTTGCAATTCCAACGATAAATATTGACATGGTCGCCAGGGTAAAAAGTCACGAGATAAGGACTGTGGAGAACAGGGAGACCATGCAATTCGACGGGCAGGCAATCCCTTTGCTCAGGCTTGCTGATGTCATTGGCCTGCCTTCGAGAACGATAGAAGAAAATGGGAATCTGCAGGCTGTAGTTATAAGTTTTGCAGAAAAGCGGATCGCCTTCCGCGTTGATGAAATTGTCACGGAGCAGGAGGCATTTGTAAAGGGACTGGGAAAACAACTGAAAAGTGTGAAAAGTATTGCGGGAGTAACCGTTCTGGGATCAGGGAAGATCGTGCCCGTGCTCAATGTGCCGGATATCATAAAGTCTGCTGTAAGCAGGGCGTCGTCGGCTGCATCCATGCCTGAAAAGACCCAGAAGTCAGAACAGGAAAAAAAGTCTGTCCTTGTCGTAGAAGACTCGATCACGGCGAGAACTCTTCTGAAGAACATCCTGGATATGGCAGGATATGATGTCAGAACTGCTGTTGACGGGATGGATGCCCTGACGATGCTCAAGGCGGAAGACTTTGATCTGGTGGTATCCGATGTAGAGATGCCGAGAATGAATGGATTTAACCTTACAAGGAAGATAAGAGAAGATAAAAGGATCGCCGAAATGCCCGTCATTCTTGTGACCTCCCTTGAATCAAGAGAGGACCGGGAAGCGGGAATCGATGCGGGGGCAAATGCCTATATTGTCAAAAGCAGTTTTGACCAGGGTAATTTACTGGAAGTTATCAAAAGGTTTATATAACGGCTTTTTTGCGAAGTCGTCAGGATTGAAATAATGATAAAAGTGCTCATTGTCGAGGATTCTGTCGTTATGCAGGAGTTCCTCAAAAATACCCTGGAATCAGATCCTGACATACAGGTAATCGAAATGGTGAATAATGGGGAAAAGGCGATAGAGGCTGTGAAGAAATTCAGGCCGGATGTTGTTACTATGGACATCAATATGCCTATCCTCAATGGTTTTGACGCCACGCGCATTATCATGGAGACAACTCCGACGCCGATTGTGATTGTAAGCGGCGAGTGGGATACTTCGAATGTGGAAACCACCTTCCGCGCCATGGAGGCGGGCGCGATCGCATGTGTGGCAAGGCCCCCGGGCGCCGGACACATCGATCATGCGTCCTCGGTGGAAGAACTGATCCGGACCGTTAAGTCCATGTCCGAAGTTAAAGTTGTTAAACGATGGCCCCGGCTGCAAAAAAAAGGGATCGGCTCTTTTAAAAAGGAAGCAACCGTATCGGAAGCAGCTATTACACCCGGCAGAGAGATAAAGGTGGTGGCCATAGGGGCATCTGTCGGTGGTCCAATTGCGTTGCAGACAATCTTAGCGGCAATTCCTTCAGACTTTAGTGCGCCCATTGTGATCGTTCAGCACATATCCGCAGGATTTACGCAGGGACTTGTGGAATGGCTGTCAATGACATCTGCAATCCCCGTGCATATGGGACGTCATGGAGAAAAGATACTTCCAGGACATGCCTACATTGCCACAGAGCATCTTCAGATGAAAGTGAAAAGAGATGGTATGATAGCCCTTACAGAAGACGAGCCTGACGGCGGTATTCGTCCCTCTGTTTCCTATCTGTTTCGTTCTATTGCTGAGGCTTATGGCAAAAACGCCATCGGGATCCTGCTTACCGGTATGGGCAGAGACGGGGCCCAGGAGTTAAAATTAATGAAAGACAAAGGCGCCGTTACTATTGTTCAGAATGAGGAGACGTCTGTTGTTTTTGGCATGCCGGGAGAGGCGGTAAAAATCGGTGGCGCCAATTATGTGCTGCCCCTGGAAGAGATCGCGCAGACGCTTGCAGGTTTGGTCAAGGGATTAAAATAAAATAAAGGATGTTTATGGAAGAAAAAATAAAGGTTCTGATTGCGGAAGATAGTCCCACCCAGACGGAACTGCTGAAGTATCTTCTCCATCAGCATGGATACACGGTATTAGCCGCGCAAAATGGCAGGGAGGCCCTTGGCCTTCTGCGGGATAATGAGGCGGATATTGTTATCAGCGATATAAACATGCCTGATATGAACGGCTATCAATTGTGTCAAGCAGTAAAGGCAGACGAAAGGCTCAAAGACATACCCGTCGTTCTCCTGACGGCTCTTTCCGACCCTGCCGACATCATCAAAGGATTGGCCTCAGGGGCCAGCAGCTTTATCTCCAAACCGTATGATGAAGAACATCTTCTGTCGAACATAAGCTATATTCTCACAAACAAGGCGCTGCGGCAAGAAAAGCAGCAGGACAAGGACATTGATGTTATATTTGGCGGTGAAAGATATTTCATAACGTCCAGCAGGCATCAGATTCTTGATTTTCTTCTTCCGGTATTTGAGACGGCGGTAAGAAAAAACTCCAGCCTGATCGCCGCACAAAAAGAGCTTAAGGCATTAAACGAGCGGCTTGAAGAAAAGGTCGAAGAGAGAACAGCCCTGTTAACGTCAGAGATCACGGAAAGAAAGAAGGCAGAGGAACAGATCATCCTGCAGATGCAGAAATTGAGCGCCCTGCGCGATATTGATATTGCGATCAACGCCAGCCTTGACCTGAGGGTCAGCCTTAATATCTTTTTGGATAAAGCCACAACCAATCTAAAAGTTGATGCTGCGGATGTCCTGCTTTTAAACCCTGTTACCAAGACGCTTGAGTGTATTGCGGACAGGGGCTTTCGTTCAGCAAATCAGAAAAATACCAGAATTTATCTGAGTGATAGTCTCGCTGGGCGCGTTGTTTTGGACCGCCGTACGATCCATCTGAAAAATGTTCAGGAGTTGAAAGACAGAACAAGGGCAACGGTGATCCTGGATGAAAAGTTTATTGCTTACCATGGCGTTCCGCTGATTGCCAAAGGACAGGTCAAAGGCGTGCTGGAAGTCTTTCACCGCAACATTTTTAATCCCACCAGCGAGTGGCTCGATTTTCTTGAGGCTCTGGCGGGACAGGCGGCTATCGCGGTGGATAACGCCACTTTATTTGATGACCTGCAAAGATCAAACATCGAACTGATGCTGGCTTACGATGCAACCCTGGAAGGATGGGCAAGAACGCTGGAATTGCGCGATCAGGAAACGGAGGGACATTCCCGCCGTGTCACAGATCTGACCATGCGCATCGCCAGCATTATGGGCGTGGCGGACAAAGACCTCTTGCATGTGCGCCATGGAGCCCTGCTGCACGATGTCGGCAAAATCGGCATACCCGATGGAATTTTACTGAAGCAGGGACCTCTTAACGACTTGGAGTGGGAGATTATGCGACGACACCCCGTGTATGCCTATGAACTTCTCTCGCCGGTTGCATTCCTCCTGCCGGCGCTGGATATTCCATATTGCCATCATGAGAAGTGGGACGGCAGCGGCTATCCCCGCGGATTGAAGGGTGAGCAAATACCTTTGTCTGCCCGCATATTCGCGATCGTGGATGTCTGGGACGCCTTAATTTCCGACAGGCCTTATCGTAAGAAAAGAAACAAAGCAGATGTACGTGACCATATCAGCTCATTAAGCGGCACCCATTTTGACCCGAAGGTTGTTGATATATTCCTGACAATGGATGATATTTGAGAAACGATCATCATCGTCCTGCATCAAGGATTTATTTATCTATCCGTGTTTGACTTCACTGGACTTTTCAGATCTGTGCCGTAAATCCAGAAATAAATCGTGCCGGCCAGGCCGCAGGCAAACGCAACCAGGAAATTAACCTGCGGCGAAATTTGCCACAGAAACGCGCCGCCGAAAGCGGCAACGGAGACGATCACGTCACGAATCAGATAGTACAGCCCGAACATCCCGGCTTTTTTATCTTCCGGCGCCAGATCCATAATCAGCGCCTTACGGGTGGGTTCGCCGAATTCCTTCAATCCCCGGACGATGAAGGCCGCCACCATCATCCAGAAACTGTGAGAAAACAGAAGAATCAGCGGGAACAAGGTGAAGTTGAAAAAGGTAATGATGACAAACGGCTTTTTGGTGGAGCGGTCAGCCAGATAGGCCACCGGCAAATAAACCAGGGCGGCGGTTGTCATTTCTATGGCGGTGAGCAGTCCGAACTCGGCGGCGCTGATGCCGTTGTGCTTCATACACCAGACAACAACAAAGGCGTAAGGAATCTGTTCTGCAAAACGAATGAGAATGTCGGAGACGAGCAGCTTGCGCAGAGGCGGCGTCATATGAATCCAGAGGCGTGAAGGTCGTTTTTCCGCCTGCTGCTTTCCGGGCGCGTCCGGAATCATTTTCTGCTGAAGGATAATGGCAACCACGCCCAGCACAAATGCTCCTGCAAAGGCCAAACGGACGCCGTTTATTTCACCGTAAATGCCGATGAGCACGCCGCCGATAATCGGCCCCAGCGCCATCGGTATGCGACGCACCAGGGAATGCATCGTGACGCCCATGGTGCGTTTATTCTGCGGCAGAACGTCGGCAACCAGACTCATGGTGGCCGGAAGCGAAATGGCCGACCAGGCCAGAAAAAAGAAAGCGCCGATGATGACGGCCTGCCAGTAAGGAAAGATGATAACAATGGCATAACCCAGCAGAGCCACGCCATTAAAGATCAACAAGGCTTTTTTATGCCCCAGATGGTCAGCCAGATAGCCGCCGGGAAATGAATACAACGCGCTGATCAAATTGTTGATTCCGGCCAGAAGCCCGATAGTCATCGCACCGCCGCCCAGCGCCATCAGATAGATGGGCAGGAAACGTTCAGCCATTCGCTCGCCTACACCCACCAGAATAACCATTAAAAGCACTCCGACGATACTTTTTTGCAGGCCGAAGAACTCTATGATTTTCTGCCGCCGCCCGGTTGCCATTTTGTTCGCATCCTTTCTTGAAGAAATATTGACATTGAAGGGGGGACGACATGGAAAGTTACAAATTATTTTCGGATTTGGCATCGGCGACGGAAGGCTAGTCAGCCGCCGCCCCGAGCACCAGGCATAATAGACCCATGCGCAGGTATTGCCCGTATTTGATCAGGTCAAAATAAGCCGCCCGCGGGTCCCGGTCCACCGCCACCGGCAGTTCCTCGCCGCGGGGAAACGGGTGCATGATGTAGGTGTCCTTCTTCATGATCTTCAATATCTCCGGGGTGATTCGGAAGATCTCGCGAGACCGGTTGTACTCTTCCTGTGCGTTTTTAAAATGCTCCTGGGGGATCTGGGTGAGATAGATGATGTCCGCCTTCGAAACGATCTCCTTGAATTCTTCGGCCTGGTCAACGGATTCGCTGAAGGCGATCGTATTTTCCCGCAGGTACTCCTTCAGGTCTTCCTGTATCCGCAATGCCTGCGGGGAGGCAAAGTAGATTTTAATGCCGGAGTATTTCGCCAGGAAATACGCCAGCGACCGAATCGTGCGGCTGTTCATCAGGTCCCCGACAAACGCGATCGAAACGCCGTCAATCCCGCCTTTGAGCTTCTCGATGCAGTACAGATCAATCAAGGCCTGGCTGGGATGCTGGGCAGGCCCGTCCCCGCCGTTAATGATGGGCACGGAAGAAATCTCCGCCGCGCGTTTCGCCGAACCGCTCCGGTAATGGCGCAGGACAATCACATCCACGAGGGAGCTTATCACCCGGACGGTATCCTCAAAATTTCCCCCGGCAAGTTCAGACGAAAAATTATCCGGAAAATCAACGTGGGTTACCTCGCCCCCGAGGCGCTTCATCGCGGCGTCGAACGAGAGATTCGTCCGCATGGATTTGACGTAAAACAGGTTGCCCAGGATTTTTCCCTTCAAAAGATCCAGCGGCAGATTCCGTTCGGTCCGTTCCATTATATGGTCGGCCGCGGCGAGTATCTCCTGCAGGGCCTTTTTGTTGAACTGCTGGGCTTCGATGATGTGGCTGTGTTTCATGGCTTCCCCCTTCATGGAACGATATGGGTTCCTTCTTTGTTTTCCAGTGCCGCCCACCCCTGATCCAGTGATGTGATAATGGCCTCGTCGCCCCCGTATTCGATAAAGCGGATGCAGGCCAAAACCTTGGGGGCCATCGAGCCGGCCAGGAATTGTCCTTCCTGGAGATATTTTTTCGCCTGTTTTACATCCAGTCGATCAACCGTGCGCTCCTCTGGGCTGCCGAAGCCGAGCTTCACCTTCGGCACATCGGTCAGGATCATAAAGATGTCCGCAGCGACCGCCTCGGCGAGTTTTTCTCCGGCTAAATCCTTGTCAACGACGCCTTCGATCCCCTCAAATTCCCCCCGCTCATTCAAGACCACCGGAACGCCTCCGCCGCCCGCCGCGATGATGATCATGCCGGCATCGACAACCTTCTTGAGCGCGTTCACCTCCAGAATCCGAATCGGGTCGGGCGAGGGAACCACGCGGCGAAACGGCCTTTCCCCATTCGGCAGGACCTGTCGGATAAGGTAGCCCCTTTCCGCCTCGAGTTTCTCCTTGGTCTTGAGATCATAAAAAGGGCCGACCGGCTTGCCGGGATTCAGGAAGGCCGGGTCCTGACGATCCACCAGTACCTGCGTGATCATCGTCACGACGTTGAAATTCAGATTCAGGGATTTCAGCTCATTCATCAGGGCCTGCTGCAACATATACCCCAATTGCCCCTGGGTCATCGCATTGCAACTGTCCATCGGCTGGGGCGGCAACTGAGAAGCAGCGGCCTCCTGCTGCACAAGCAGGCTTCCGACCTGGGGGCCGTTCCCGTGGGTGATGACGATGTCATACCCCCTTTTGGTGAACTCCAATATGAAGAGCGAGGCGGTTTGGATGCTGGCACGCTGCTCTTCATAAGTCCCCTGCTGCCGGGGAAGCTTGATGGCATTGCCTCCGAGGGCAATCACAATTCTCGGACGATTGTTTTTCATATCTCTCTTTCCCTGACCTGTTCCGGTTTAGAGCAGTCCATCCAGAATATCGATCATCTCCTGCTCGCCGCCCGCCGGGGGGGCCCAGTTTACCTGTATGACTTCTGTCCCCTGAACCTTAAGGCTATCGGCAAAATCCTGTACGCCGATATTAATGACTTTCGGACCATTCTCCAGGAGCTCTTTGAACTTATCGGACATCAGACCCTCCTTTGGCGTCAACAGCCATGAGTGCGGCGAATCGTGCCGCCTGGGCGCTGCTGGGCAAAACGACGACCCCTTCTCCCTCGAGAAGGGCGAGCTGTCGTTCGAGTCCCTGCGGATCCTCGTCAGTTCCGCACACCGAGGCAACCACAGAAAGGAATCCTCCGCGTTTTTTTGCCTCTTCACGGGCCTCGGCAATCGCCGGGATGAGGTCGCCCACCGGATCGGGCGAGGAATTGAACCCCAGGAGAAAATCCAAAAGGAGCGCCGCCACTTCCGGGTCCCTTGCCTCGGCGAGAACCCGTTCACGACGCAGACGGGAATCCATCATCGGGTGGGGCCGACCGACGGTAAACTCATCCGCCCCCATATCAATCAGGCTGTGTCCCTGGCTCTTCAGGGGATCTGACAGTTTGTGATTTCCGGCTATCGGGGCATTGGACCAGGCGGCTACCCCGGCATCTAAAAAAACCTGTTGGGCCTGGTAGCAGAAGGTGCCGCCGGCAAAGATTCCACGGATGTACTTTTGCCTGGGGTTCATATCCTTTCGCTCCAGGGACTTGAGCCGCTCAAGGTGCGGGCCGTCATAAACGAAGTCCGTCGGAAGATGACCAGTGACGCTTTGAATCGCCAAGGCAACGGCCTCATCAAGGGTGCGGGCCGGCTGGTAGGGACTGTCCGGCGGGGGTTTTGCGGCTCCCAGAAAGCATACAACCAGGGGCTTGCGGCAGTGGCGCAGTCTCAGGTTTATCACTTCCACGGCCTGCGGCCCGGGGGGTTTCGATATAATGGCGATGGCTTTCGTCTCGGAGTCCTCCTCGAGGGCATCCAGGGCGGAAAGCAGCGAAATGCCACCGATGGCATCCGAAAGGTCCCGGCCGCCGATGCCGATCGCCTGAGAGATACCCAACCCGGCCCGGTGCACCAGGCTGGTGAACTCCTGAATACCGGTGCCGGAGGCCCCAATCACGCCGATCGGCCCCCGTCTGACCCTATTTGCAAAGCCGATGCCCGTCCCGCCGATAATCGCGGTGCCGCAATCAGGCCCCATCACGATAAGGCCTCGCCCACGGGCATACTCTTTGAGGGAGCGCTCGCGCTCCACCGGCACATTGTCGCTGAACAAAAAGACGTTGAGGCCCCGCTCCAGGGCTATTTGTGCTTCACGCGCCGCATAGACCCCGGGCACCGAGATCACCGCGAGGTTGGCCTGTGGCTGGCGGATCAGGGCATCGTCAATACTGCGGACCGCCTGTGTGGTTTCCCGGCCCGGTTCCGGCTGGAGCCAGCCATCGAGGTTTTCGAGTATCCGTTTCAGGTCATCCTGGTTCTGTGCCTTGACCGCCAGGATAAGATCATTCGGCGTGGCCGTCGCGATTTCCCCGACCGCAAATCCTATCTCGGCAAGGACCCCCTTGTTTTTTTCCGTGCCCATGAAAAGCACGGCCTGGAGAATGCCCTCCTGATCCGAGATGCGCTTGGCCGCCCGCATCAAAAAAACAGAGTCATGATATTCATTTTTTTTGATAACTATTCCTGTACACATCTGTCCTGCTCCATTGACCTGCTCAATTTCCCTGGTTTGTCCGGCCGGCCGTATATTTCTCGCTGAATCTGACGAGCGCCTTTTTGAAGCATTCAAGCGGCGCGCGGACGAGACCACCGCCGATGATGGAATAGCCCGGATTCCTGTGGGCCATCGCCGTATCGATGATCGGCACAATGCCCGTCTGGACTACCTTGCGAATATCGATGCCGACCGGTGCGCCTTGAAACCCCAGTATCGGCATCCGGTAATTATTGCTGGTCCCGACGGTGATCTGCCGCATATCTCTGGTGTAGCCCATCGCCTCTTCGGGCGTTCCGCCGACCAGCGCGAGGATTCCGGTTGCGCCGGCAAGCACAAAGCCACCCCAGCCGACCGTCTCGGTGATCGCCGAATCTCCCATGTCGGCGCCGGCATCATCCCGGGTGTAACCGGGCAGATAAAGCCCCTCGACCCGCGGGGCCGGCGCGGTGAACCATTCGTCGCCGAGGCCGCTCACCCTGATGCCGAAATCCGTGCCATTGCGGGCCATTGCCGTTACGACCGTGCTGTACTCGATGCCTATCGCCGGGTCCACCGAGGATTTGGCCGCAGCCATCGCGAGCGCAAGAAAGATCAGTTCGTGGTTTGTGATATATTTGAGGGTGCCGATCAGCGGCCCCTTCTGGACGTCTGCCAGGATCATCGGGCAGGCCATCGCATTGGCGAAAAGGCTTGAGGCGGCGACCGGACGGTTATGCAGCTCATCCCCCATTTGGAGAGATTTGGCGATGATAGGCTTCAGAGGAAGGCCGCCCATCTGCTGAAGGCCCTGTTTGAGTGCGGGCGCCCAGACATCGCGCCATAGACGCAGCCCTTGAATCGCCTCATCGCTATAGTCGCCGAACTGCTGGAACCTTTCCACCTGACGGCAGTACGCGCGGTTGCCAAAGGTCTTGTTCTCGACGATCCAGACCGGCATTGAAGGGGAAATCGTCCCGGCCATCGGGCCGACCGCCTGATGATGATGATTGGGCTCAAACCGGATCGCGCCGCTTGCGAATAGCTTTTCCGCCTCCGTCGCATCGGCGGCCCAGCCTTCGAAAATTGCCGCGCCGAACATGGACCCCCGCTGCGCGCCGCTCATCCGTTGCCAATCAACCGGGGGACCGGAATGGAGAATCATCCGCTGCTCCGCAAGGCCCGGGATTACGTCCCTTGCCGGGGCAATGTCTATCAACACCGGGTCTGCCTCGTTGATGCGCCTGAGCGCCTCGGCATTGGCCGCCTCAATCTGCTGTTTGATATCGTTCATGGAAAATTCTCCTTTTTCAGTTCAAAAAATAGGTTTAAGTGGGTCAAAACACCTTTTCATCCTTCTTGCGATAACCTGGGGTAGCTGCCGTTCGGGTTTTCGGCTACAGAGAGTAAGCCGGTAAGCAGCCCGGCCAGGATGAACCAGCCGGTCGAATGACCAACTCTTGACAGGCCATTGATTGCCGCCGCAGTCTGACCATCCGGATCTCCGCCTTTCAGCAGCAGTTGCAACAGTTCGTGAAGCGGCTCCGGGCCTTCGCCGATGGCCAGATCGGCCAAAATGGCATGGCTGATGGGATGGGTCCGGTTTCGCGCCCATTGCACGAGCGTTAAAATCGAACGCGGCTCCACGGGGTGTATTTCGGGATAGACCTCCCGAAGCCAGTGAATTGCAAAGAGCAACCCCCCGATAAAGTCGTCTCCGCTTGGGGTCAATCCCGGGCCGAGGCCGATCAGATCTCTGCCTTTCTTCCCGATGCCGCCCGGCCCCGTTTGGAGACAGTCATTCATAAGATCAAAAATGGGGGCAAACATCCGCTGCCGCCAGTCCTCCGGTGAGAAGGGCGTAACCTTGGGTGCGTTCAAGAGCGAGGAAATTCTTACAATCGCCCGACCGGACCCGTCATCGGTGATGAAAGGGGGGATCGTTTCAAGCAACTGCCGGACGAAATGCCTTACCCCGATCAGGGGCTGTATCTCCGATGACTTCGGGGCGAGCGGTTTCCATTCCACTGCCTGCCCCGGATCAATCACCAGGCCTGCCGATATTTTCAGAGAGTTGCCTTCCAGGCGGACGCAATCGCCGACAAGAAGGGAGCTTAGCGGAAAGGGGCAGGAGATGCCGCGCCCATGGCGCGGCATCTCCTGTTGGACTAACCACAGGATATCTTCATCCCTTCCGCTCAGGTAGGCAGCATCGGTGAGGACCGCTATTATCCGGCCGGAAAACCCCGCCTCCGTTACCTGCCTTTTTGCTTTGGCGCCAATCCAAGCCGCCTGCCAGTTTAAATATTCGTAATTCACGCGCCGCCCGATCTTTTCGTCAGGGCAATTCGTTTTATCTGGACTGACCAATAATGCCTTCCACCAGCCAATCCATCTTGCCGATTCCCGTCAGCGGGAATACCTCTCCGGCTTTCACTCTCTCCACACCCTTATTGTCCTTGAGCGGCCCCTGAAAGACATTTTTCTTGCCGGCGATGAATTCCTGCTTGGTATCGTTTACAAGCTTAATGGCATCCGCCGGGACTGCCGGTCCGAAGGGAGCGATCGTCAGATAGTCGCTGGTCAGGTTCCCGAATATTCCCTCGCTCTTCCACGATCCGTCCATGACTTGTTTGGCAAAGCGGGTGTAGAGTTCACCCCAGGTAAAGGCGATGCCGCTGATCCAGCCCTTGGGGGCAAATTTCTGCGCGCCCAGGTTGTGATAGCCGATGGCGTAGGCTCCGCGCTTTTCCGCTGCCTGCACGACCGTAATCGGGGAGTCCACGATCACCCCCAGGACATCCACGCCCAAATCGAGGAGGGTGCCTGCCGCAATAGCCTCTTTGGGTGCGTCAAGGAACGTTCCCATGAAGACCACGCGGGTTTCGAATTTGGGATTGACCGAACGGGCGCCGAGATGGAAGGCGTTGATGTTGGCCAGGAAAAAGCTGATCGGCAGCGCAACCACATAGCCTGCCTTGTTGGTTTTGGTGGTTTTCCCTGCGGCGATGCCCATCAGGTAGAAGGCCTCCGGCGTGCTGGCCCAGTAGGTGCCCAGGTTCGGGGCAAGCTTGAAACCGCCGGGATGCATAAACTTTACATCTGGGTATTTTCTTGCGATTTTCAACGCCGGGTCAAGGTAGCCGAAGCTGGCGGGGATGATGAGCTTCGCCCCCTGCTTGATCATGTTCTCCATGACCCTCTCCGCGTCCGCCCCTTCCGGGACATTCTCGACCTGGATCACCTCGACATTCGGCAGGTTCTTCTTCATCGCCTGCACGCCCTCGGAATGGGCCTGATTGTAGCCGGCATCGTTGATGGAACCAATGTGAAGTATCCCGACCTTCAGTTTTTCCTGCCCCTGTGCTACCGTCGGCAAACCCAGCCCGAGACAGAGGATCAGGAACGATAGAACCGCAAACTGCTGTAAAAAAGGACTTGTCATTTTTTTCATACTTTCTCTCCCTTCAATAATGTTCACTGTCGAATCTAAAGACTACGACCTACTATTCCGTTCTCTGAAAGACCCGCCCCAGACTGCCGGGTACGGCCGATCGACGCGCGCCGCCCCAGATCGCAAGGACTGTCAGACTTAAAATATAGGGGAGCATGTCAAGGATAAAAGACGAAACAGGCACGCCCCGGGCCTGCATCTGGAGTTGAAGTGAAATCGCTCCCCCAAAGAGCAGCGCACCGGCAATGGCCCTCAGTGGATGCCATTTTGAAAAGATGACAAGGGCCACAGCAAAAAAGCCCCGTCCCGCCGTCATCCATTCCGCCCAGGTATGGGCCAGCCCCAGGGAAAGATGGGCGCCGGCGATGCCGCCAAGCAGGCCGGCGATGAAAAGGACCTGATATTGCAGCAAGTGCGGATCCTTTCCGGCGGCAAAGGCGGCCATGGGGTTCTCCCCGACGGCACGGAGGGTCAATCCCCATCGGGTTTTGAAGAGAAACCACCAGATGACGACGGCGGTTGGGATCGCCAGATACACCAGCATATCGTACTGGAAAAAGGCGCGACCCAAAAAGGGAAGATCGGAAAGCACGGGTATCTTTATTACGGAAAGCCCCTCGATCTGGCGGCCGATAAAGGGCGCGCCGATCAGGGCGCTCAGGCCCACGCCGCAGAACATCAGCGCGAGGCCGCTCGCGAGCTGGTTGGCTTGCCGGGTAATCACGATGAACGCAAAGATCATATTGAAAAGCGCACCGGCCAGCGCCGCGGCGAGAACTCCCAGGAAGGGATTGCCGGTCTTAACCATGACCGCAAAGCCCACCACCGCCCCAACGAGCATGACCCCTTCCAGACCGAGGTTGATGATGCCGGCCCGCTCTCCGATCGCCTCGGAAAGGGTTGCGTAAAGCAGGGGCGTGCCGGAAAGGATCGCCCCTGACATAATGCTTATAAAGAGCATTTCATTCATTTTCCCCCCTTTTTGCCCGTACTCCGGGCAAGCACGACAAACAGGACCAAGGCCATCAGGATATGGATCGCTGCCGACGGAATCTTTTGGGTCATCTGGAGAATATCCCCACCTGCCGCAATAATGGAAATCAGAAAGGACGCCGCCACAATACCAACCGGGTTACCCATGGTAATCCAGCTGATCAGGAAGCCCGTGTATCCCAGGCCGGGCGAAAGGCTCGGGCGGAGCTGACCGTGAATGGCGGAAACCTCGCCCATACCGGCCAGGCCGGCCATACCGCCGCCGATAAACATCAGAAGGAGGATGTACCGATTGGTGGAAATCCCATTGCGCCGCGCCGCCTCCTGATTGATGCCCATTGCACGCATTTCCAGGCCCCAGCGCGTCTTGGTCATCACAAAATGAAATAAAAGAAGACCGGCAATCGCCAGAAGCGCTCCCAGATGTATCCGCGAGTCGAAGAATGAAGGAAGGATCGCGGCGTCCGGAAACGGCGCGCTTTGCGGATAATTGGCGCTTTCCGGATCTTTCCAGGGACCGAACACAAAGAAACTGACCAGGAGGATCGCCACATAATTCATCAGCAGTGTGGATATCGTCTCGCTGGCCCAGCCCTTGGCCCGCATGATCCCGGAGATCGAGGCCCAAAGACCGCCGCCCAGGAACCCCAGGATGGAAATCCAGGGCAGAAGCAGCCAGGCGGGCAGGTAGCTGAAATTAATGGCCCCCCAGGTCGCAAACAGCGCCCCGATGAAAAGCTGGCCCTCTCCCCCGACGTTGATCAGCCAGATTCTGGATGGTATCGCCACTGCGAGCGCGGTCAGAACCAGCGGAATCATCTTGACCAGCACCTCGGAGAACCCGTAGGCGCTGCCCAGGGTAGCCCGGAAGATATCCGCGTAGGCCCGAAGGGGATTCAGCCCGAATATCAAGAGGACAATGGCAAAGGCCGCCAGAGCCAGTCCGAAGAGGCCGCTGAACCTGATGATGGCATCAACCCTTTTATTCCCCAACATATCGGTTAATTTTTTAAATTTATCCACTTGCTTCTCCTTGCGATCCCGTCATCAGGTAGCCTACCTCCTTCATGGTGATTTCCTGCGGGGTACTCGTGGCGACAATTTCCCCGCGGAGCATTACCACCAGCCGGTCACTGAGGGCAAACAGCTCCTCCAAATCTTCGGAAATAAGGAGGATCCCGGCCCCCGCTTCACGGGAGGCCAGGAGCACCTCGCGCGCGGCAATGGCGCTTTGCACATCAAGACCCCGGGTAGGGTAAAATGCGATGATCAATTTAGGATTATGGGCCATCTCCCGGGCAAGAATCATTCTCTGGATATTTCCACCGGAGAGAAAACCCAGCGGAATATAAAATGGCGGGATGTTGAAGCCCAGACGTTTGAGGGAGGCCTGCAGGTCGGAACGAACGGCATTCCAGTCCATGGATAGTCCACCCTGCCTTGCGTACAGGGACATATTGGCCATCGCCATATTCTCCTGCACACTGAGCCAGGGAAACGCGGCCATGCCAAGGGGATCTTCGGGAATGAAGGCAGCACCGCTTTGGCGGACCTTCGCAACCGTCCAGTTTGTTGCCTCCTGCCCGCTCAGGTATTTGGCGCCACGGGAACATTTTTCGATTCCGAGGACGACATCGCCCAACTCCCGCTGGCCGTTGCCCGAAACCCCGGCGATTCCGACAATCTCGTGCGACCTGATGGTCAGGTTGATCTCCTTGAGCCTTGTCCCTGTTCCCTCCGGCAGGGTGCTGACTCCTTTCAATTCGAGAAAAGGGATTCCTCCGTCGGCGGGCGATGCAGACCGTTTTTGAGGGGATTCGGTGATCGCCTTGCCGAACATCAGCGAGACAATTCCTTCCTCCGTCGCTTCAGCCCCGAGGAGGGTGCCGGCGATCTTACCCCGGCGCATTACGCTGATACGGTCTGCACACTCGAGGATTTCTTTCATCTTGTGGGTGATGACCATCACGGCATAACCGTCCTGGCGCAATTTTGCCAGGATCTGGAAAAGTCCGGCCACTTCGTGGGGTGCCAAGCTCCTCGTCGGTTCATCGAGAATCAGGATTTTGGCATCCGCCAGGAGCAACTTGAGCAGTTCCACCTTCTGACGTTCGCCGACCGATAGTTGCCAGACGGGTGACGCGGGTTTAACCTGAAGCGAGTAGCGTTCTGAAAGTTCCTCGATGCGTTTGACGATTGACGCGTTGTCCAGAATGAAGGGCAGATTGGGCAAAAAGAGGGTGATATTCTCGGCCACCGTTAAGGCCGGAATCAGAATATAGTCCTGGAAAACCATTCCGATGCGGTGTTCGCGGGCATCGTGGGGCGAATTGATCTGCACCGGCTTGCCGTTCACGATGATCTCGCCTGCGTCTGCCCGGTAAAAGCCGTACAGGATCTTCATCAGGGTGCTTTTCCCGGCGCCGTTCTCGCCCAGAAGGGCATGGATCTCGCCGCCGTAGATATCAATATCGATTTGATCATTGGCTAAAACGGCAGGAAAGGACTTCGTGATGCCCCGGAGGGAAAGGATGGGTGATGCGTTCATTATTTAACCGGTTCCTTTCTGATTGGCTGTGGGGGGGCCAATCGGCCAATTAGATCAAAATGAACTGCTGAGTTATGCCCACGGCCCGCTTTATATATACGCTTTAATCAGTTGTCAAGTGATATTTTCACTATATTGACACATTTTATTTGGCGTTTATAATTTATGTTACCCATAATTACGATCTGTCAAGCATTTTAAGACAGTATTATGCAGCTTTTCTCTTCCGTTACCTCTCCAGCTCCCGCGCAAACCAGATGATTTTACCGTTAATCTTGATGTCATCGGCGTCAATTTCGAGGGTGGTGTATTTTGAGTTGTCGGAAATGACCAGCAACTTCGTAGTCATAAGCGGCTGGATGCGTTTGATCAGGATATCCTGATCGATGGTGATCGCAAAAAGGCCGCCCCGGGTGGTTGCATCCTTACTGTGATCTACCAGAACCAGGTCGCCTGACAGAAGGGTCGGCTCCATGCTGTCCCCCTGGACCTTGATGATGGACATATCCTTCGCCAGTCCCTTGCGCGCGACCCAATCCCGGCGAAACGCAATCCGCATTTCCGATGCGCCGTCCGGCGACAGGCTTCCGTTACTGATCGTTCCGGCCATCTGAGGGATAAATACGAACTCATTGGCGAGGAGTACATCGGGGGTGTTATGGGCATCATATTCCCCGTTTTGCACCCGGATGCCGGGAAAGGGTTCGGTCAGGCGATCAGAGGTAAACTGACTGCCGCGACCATCCACTATCCAATCCAGGCTTATCTTGTAGGTATCTTGAATGAACGCAAGAACCTCTAGCTTGGGCGTCTTGAGACCGCGCCGGTAACTGTCGATCGTCGAGGTTGAGAGACACAGGACTCTGGCCAGTTTCACATTGGATAGATCATGCCGGGTGATTATATGATTGATCGCCCACTGGGTTCGTTTTTTTATTTCATCCATATCGAAAAACAATCCCTGTACGGTTGCTTCCGGTTTCTCCACCTTGTCTTCATCACGAAGTTCTTCAATGTCCAGCTGAAGCACTTCCGTAAGGACCTTCGCGTATTTATCGAGAACGGGGGCCGCCCCTTTTTCCCAGTCGTAATAAGTCTTGCGGGAAATACCGACGAGCCTTGCAAATTCCGAGACCGTCATTCCCAGCTCTATTCTTCGCTCTGCGATTTTTTTCATCGAAATTGTCATGCCTCCTGTTAACACCTTTTTTCCAATGTGACAACAAAAATTTCAGACTGTCACCGGATTTTTTTGCAGGTATGCGGCAATTAAAACGGTGACGGAGGGAGGGAGGGAGGCAGGCCGGGGACGCCTGCCCGAAAAGCCGCAAACCCGCCGTCCTGGAATTTGTGGTTGTGGTATTCTGGGGACATCCAACACATATTTCGGGGATCTACTGGGCAGAAGTAGGGGCGTCGAGAGTTATACATGACTCGCGGGGATATTCGCGGAATTAAGTGCTATGTCCCCGGAATACGAATATTTTTTTCTCCGAGAAGTTTCGGGTGGGTTTTGCCGCCGAAATAGCGGATATACCGAAGTATCCATTGACAATAGGTCTGCTCGGTGCGATAAGCACAGTGGTGATATCGAAGGACCTCTTTACCTGGTCCACTAATTTCAGTTTTGGATTCGGATGGAACTTCGGTATATTTTCCATGTTTGCCATTTAATAGCGCAATAAGTGGAAAACATTTCCGTCTATGTGGTCTGATATGATGGAACGTTTTCCGTCTATTACACTGATAAGCTGACCGGGAGCAAGCTCCCGATCAGCTTATCGGCGGCGGATGCTTCGCTATTGCCTTGCTAGGAGGCTGTCCGAGAATAGCAAACAGCGCCCGGCAAACCTAATTTAAAAATGAACAGAAAACGAAAAATAATCGAATAAAACCCAACAAATAAGTTGACAAATATTTGATATAATAGTATAAATAGCCATCACAGAGATTATTGTTACTGATCGGTGCTATAGAGCCATTCCGTGATCGGCGTAATGGAGCCAGTC